>DASVUG010000227.1:0-11284 GCA_036387155.1 Pseudonocardia sp.
GGCGCTGCTTCGCCGGGAGCTGGTCCAGGGTGGCGAGGGAGCCGCGGGTGAGGACCGCCCGGCCCAGCTTCGCGCCCGTGGTGGTGGTGTCGAACCAGGCGGCGGAGTAGCCGTAGGTGTCGTCGGAGCCGTCGGTGAGCAGGGTGAGCAGCCCGTCGAGGTCCGCCGTGCGGTCGGTGTCGACGACGAAGTACGCCGACTCGGTGCGGTGCAGCTGCACCGCGGCGCGCACGACGACGCCCGTCAGCCCCATGCCGCCCACGGTCGTCCAGAACAGCTCGGACTCGGGGCCGTCCGGGGTGAGCCGGCGGACGCCGCCCCCGGCGGTGACCAGGTCCATCCACCGCACGTGGTTGCCGAAGCTGCCCTTGGTGTGGTGGTTCTTGCCGTGGACGTCCGCGCCGATCGCGCCGCCGATCGTGACCTGGCGCGTGCCGGGCAGCACCGGGACCCAGAAGCCCAGCGGCAGCGCGGCGCGCATGAGGGTGTCCAGGCTGACCCCGCCGTCGACGACCGCGAGGCCGTCCGCGTCGATCGACGGCGGGCCGGCGAGGCCGGTCATGTCGAGGACGGTTCCGCCGGCGTTCTGCGCCGGGTCGCCGTAGGAGCGGCCGAGGCCGCGGGCGACGATCCCGCGCGGACCGACCGAGGCCACGGCGCCCACGACGTCGTCCACGGAGCGGGGGACGACGACGTGCGCGGCCGTCGGCGCCGTCCGGCCCCACCCGTGCAGGCTCGTGGTGGTCACGGTGCTCGCGGTGGTCAGGGTGCTCGCCATCGCCGCCCAGATTACGCGGCGTCGCCCCGACGGCCGGAGGCGGTCGGCCGGCCCGGTCGGCGGCCGTTCCGGCGGCGCCGTTCCCGTCGGTGACGGTCGCTACCATCCCCGTGCCCGGCGCGCTCCGGCGCCGAGCGGTGGCAGGGGTGAACGGGCAGGGGGGAGCATGGCCGTGCCCGTGCGCGTGGAGCACCGGGAGGCCGCGGTCGACGCGGCGCCGGTCGGCGCGCGGCGGCCGCCGTGGGTGCCCGCGGTGGTCACGGCAGCGGTGTACCTGGCCTGCTCGCTCGCGCTGCACCACCGCCTGCTCCCGCGCTGGGGCAGCGCGACGGCGGGGTGGACGTCGAGCGACTCCCACCAGTTCGTCTGGTGGATGGCCTGGCTGCCGTGGTCGCTCCAGCACGGGGAGAACCCGCTCTACACCACCTACCTGCACGCGCCGCTGGGCGTGAACGGCCTGTGGAACACCCCCGTGCCGGTCCTCGCCGTGCTGTTCGCCCCGGTCACGCTCACGGCGGGGCCCGTGGCGGCCTACAACCTGGCGATGCTGCTCGGGCCGGTGGTCTCCGGGCTGGCCCTCGCCCTCGCGCTCGGAGTGTGGGTCGAGCGCTGGTGGCCGCGCGCCGTCGCCGGGCTGCTGTACGGGTTCTCGCCGTTCGTGGTCGCGCACACCTCGGTCGGGCACGTGAACCTCATCTGGGCGGTCCTGCCCCCGGTGCTCCTCTGGGTCGTGCACGCCCTGCTCGTCGCCCCCGACCCCCGGCCGTGGCGGGTCGGGGCGCTGGCCGGGGTCGCGTTCGCCGTGCAGACGGGGATCTACACCCAGACGGTCGCCCTGGGCGCCGTCGTGCTCGTCGTCGTGGCGGTGGTGCTGGCCGTGCGGTTCCCCGCCCGGGTGCCGGCGCGGACGCCGGTCGTGCTGCGCGCCGCCGCGGCCTGCGTGGGCGTCTACGCCGTCCTGTGCGCCTACCCGCTGTACCTGCTGCTCGCCGGGCCCGGCCGGCCGCGCTCGCAGATCCGCGACCCGGCCACGACGAACTCGGACGCGGCGAACCTGCTGGTCCCCACGTCGCTCACGCAGTTCCAGACGCGGCTGGCCCCGCTTGCCGAGCAGCTGCACACGCACTCCGGCGAGCAGGGCGGCTACGTCGGCGTGGCGCTGCTCGTGGTCGTCGCCGCCGCGGTGGTCGCGGTCAGGCGGGCGCGGGCGGTGGCGGTCGTCGGGCTCCTGAGCTGGGTGCTCTCCCTCGGCGTGAGCCTCGTGGTCCTCGGCGCCGACACCGGCGTCGCGCTGCCCTGGCGCCCGCTGGGGGGCGTGCCGCTGGTCGGGGAGATCGAGACCATGCGCTTCCAGGTGGTCGTGGCGCTGTGCGTCGCCGTCGTCGTCGCGCTGTGGTGCGACCACCTCGCGGGTGCGGCGCCCCGGGCGCGCCGGACGGCGGCGCTGGCCGGGACGGGCCTCGCGGTGCTGACGTGGCTGCCGGCGGACGAGCAGGTCGCGACCCCGGCCGGCGTCCCCGCCTTCTTCGCCGCGGGCGCGCCCGGCCTGACGTCCGCGGACACGGTCGAGACCTACCCACGCGCGACCGGGGTCTGGCGGGGCGGGGCCCGGCCCATGCTGTGGCAGGCCGCGAGCGGCTTCGCCTACCGCACGACGGGGGGCTACTTCATCGGCTCCGACGCCCAGAACGAGCTGCTGGTCGAGAGCCCGGTGACGGGGTACGCGCAAGGCGCCGACGACGTCGCCGACGGCGCGGCCCCGTCGACGGACCCGGTGGCGTCCGCCGCCGAGCTGCGCGCGCTCGGGGTGACGGCGGTCGTCGTCGTCCCGGAGGACGCCGAGGGCGGCACGGCGGCCGGGACGGCGGGCGGACCGGAGCACGACGTCGACGCCGTGCTGGACTGGACGAGCGAGGTGCTCGGTACCCCGGGCGAGCGGGTCGACGACGTCTGGGTGTTCCGGCTGCCACCGGCCTGACGGGCCGCCTACCCTCGTCGACGTGACCGAGCCGGGACGCGGGATCCGCATCTCCGACGCGGACCGCGAGCACGCCGCCGGGCGCCTGCAGCAGGCGCTGGCCGAGGGCAGGATCACGCTGACGGAGCTGGAGGAGCGGCTGGCCGCGGTGTACGCCGCGCGGTACGAGGCGGACCTGCTGCCCCCGTTCGCCGACCTGCCGCCGGCCGGTCCGGGCCGCACCCGGGCGCCCGGCGTCGCGGCCGTGCCCGCGGGCGATCCGCTGGTGCTGCGCACCGGCACGGGCACGCTGCGCCGCGGCGGCGCGTGGACGGTCCCGCCGAGCATCCGCGTGCAGGCCGGCCTCGGCACCGTGGTCCTCGACTTCTGCGACACCGACGTGCCGCACCCCCTGGTGGAGGTCGACGTCACGACGGCCGGCGGCACCGTCAAGCTGCTGGTGCCCGACGGTGCGACGGCCGACACCGACGGCGTGTCCTGCTCGTGGGGCGGCGAGGTGAGCTGCACGCTCGCCCGCCGGCCGGTGGACGGGCACCCGCACTTCCGGGTGTCCGGCAGCGTGAAGATGGGCACGGTGGTCGTGCGCAACCGCTACCGGTTCGTCGGTCACCGCTGGTAGCGGCCGGTGGGCCGACCCGCGAGGGCACGGCGGCGGCGTGCGGGACGCCCGATACCCTGCCTCCGTGACCGCCGCCCGCCCCGCGCCGGCCGGGCCGGCCTCCCCGGGCCTGGTCGGGCAGCTCGCGCGCTTCGTCGCCGTCGGGGTGGTCTCCGCGCTGGTCGACCTCGGGGTCTACCAGCTGCTGCTGCACCTGGGCCTGTGGGTGCACGCCGCCAAGGCGATCAGCTTCGTGCTCGGCACCACCACGGCGTACCTGCTCAACCGGCGGTTCACCTTCACCGCCACGACCGGCGGCCGGAGCCGCTTCGCCGCCTTCGTGGCCCTCTACGCCACCACCTTCGCGATCAACGTCGGGGTGAACGCCCTGGCACTGGCCCTGCTGCCGGCGATGCCGGCCCGCTACACCGTCGCCTGGGTGATCGCGCAGGGCACGGCCACGGCCATCAACTTCGTCATGCTCCGGACGGTCGTCTTCCGCTGACCGGCGCTCAGTCCGCCACGTCGATCAGCACCTTCCCCACCGCGCCCTGCTCGACCGCCTCGTGGGCCTTGCCGGCCTCCTCGAGCGGGAAGTGGTGCAGCGGCAGCCCGCGACCCTCGCCGGCCCCGACCGCCCCGTCCAGCACCGCGGCGTTGATGTCCTCGACCGCCCGGGCCTTGGCCTCGGCCGGCGCGGTGTAGAGCAGCACGAACTGCCACCGCGCGTTCGGGATCATCGAGGCCCGTACGGGCAGCGTCATCTCCGCGCCCCCGTTGTCCGCGTAGAGGGCGACCGCCCCGTTCGGCGCGAGGACCTGGGCGTCGAGGCCGGCGTTCTGCGCCGGGTTGACCTCGACGACGCTGTCCACCCCGCCGGGAGCGATCTTGCGGACCTCGGCGACGACGTCCTGCCGCCGGTAGTCCACGACGTGGTCCGCGCCCGCCGCGGCGGCGAGCTGCGCCTTGCGCGGGCTGCTCACCGTGGTGATCACCGTCGCGTCGGACCAGCGGGCCAGCTGGATGGCGGCGTTGCCGACCGCGCCCGCGCCCCCCGCGACCAGCACGGTGCGGCCCGCCAGCGTGCCGGGGCCGAGCCGCAGCGGCCCCTCCTCGGCCACCGTCAGGCAGCGGTGCGCGGTGATGAACGGCACGCCCAGCGCCGCACCGAGGTCGAAGTCCGCGCCGGCCGGCAGCAGCACCGCGCGGTTCTCCCGCACGAGCGCGTACTCGGCGGCCGTGCCCCACGGCCGCCGGTACGCGGCCTCCCACACCCAGACGTCCAGCCCGTGCAGCGCCTCCGGCACGCCCTCGCCGACGGCGTCGACCACGCCGGAGCCGTCCTGGTTCGGGGTCTGCGCGGGGTCGACGGGGGTGCCGGGTGCGGAGCCCCGACGCGACTTCCAGTCCGTCGGGTTCACCCCGGACCGGCGGATGCGGACGCGCACCTCACCCGGTCCCGGCTCGGGGACGGGGGCGTCGGTCAGCTCGAGGACGTCGGGGTCACCGGTGCGGGTGTAGACGATGCGACGCATCGCGCCAGTCTGGTCCCCGGCCCCGGGTCGGCGCAGCGCGTGTCGCCCGCTCGGGCCCCGGGACGACGGGCGGTGCCGGTCAGAACCGGTCGAACCGCTCCGCCCGCCCCTGGCGCAGCAGCCCCAGCCACTCGCTGAACCCCTTCGGGTCGTGCCGCGTGACGAGGAAGTACCAGGCGAAGCGGGGCAGCTCCAGCAGCCCGACGCGGCGCATGCCGGGCCGGCTCACCAGGTAGCCGCGGTTGCGGTAGGTGTAGTAGCGCTTGGCGGCGTCGTCGGGGTGCTGGGCGTGCAGCCGGCCGCCGAGCATGGGCTTGAGGTCGTCCGAGCCCGTGGGGTGGCGGTAGGCGGCGGTGAGGACGGTGCCGAACGCCAGCCCCGAGCGCACCATCCGCCGGTGCAGCTCCACCTCGTCCCCGCGCACGAACAGCCGCAGGTCGGGCACGCCGACGACCTCGAGCGTGGACGCCCGGAACAGCGCGCCGTTGAAGAACGCCGCGATGCCCGGCAGCAGCTCGCCGTCGGCCACCGACCGGTCGGCCTGCAGCGCGGCGCGGGAGCGGTGCCAGGTCAGCCCGCGGCGCACCGGGAAGGCCAGCCGGTCCGGATCGCCGGCGTCCACGACGACCGGCGACGCCGCCGCCAGCCGCCGGCGCTCCGCCACGTCCAGCAGCGTGAACAGCACCGACTCGTCCGCCGCGCGCCCGTCGTCGTCGCCCAGCCAGATCCACTCGGCGCCCATCGCCAGCGCGTGCAGGATCCCCAGGGCGAACCCGCCGGCCCCGCCGAGGTTGCGCCACGACGGCACGTACGTGGCGGGGATCCCGCAGGACGCGACGACGTCCCGCGCGGGCTCGTCGGGCCCGTTGTCCACGACGACCAGGTGCGCGACGGCGCGGGTCTGCCCGGCCAGCGCGGCCAGCGAGTGCACCAGCTGCTCGCGCCGGTGCCGGGTGACGACGACGGCGACGACCGACCCGGGCGGGAGCGGCCCCACGGCGTCCACCGCGCTCAGCGGCCCATCTCGGCGAGCACGTCGCGGCCCTTGTAGTGGTGCAGCACCTCGCGCAGCGGCCCCTGCTCGCGGACCCGGCCGTGTTCGAGCCAGATCGCGGTGTCGCACAGGTCGGCCAGGAACTCGTCGGAGTGCGAGGCGAACACCAGGATGCCCGAGCGCTCCACCAGCTCGAACAGCCGTCGCCGCGCCTTCGCGAGGAACTCCGCGTCCACCGCGCCGATGCCCTCGTCGAGCAGCAGGATCTCCGGGTCGATGCTGGTGACGACGCCCAGCGCGAGCCGCACCCGCATGCCGGTGGAGTAGGTGCGCAGCGGCATCGAGAGGTAGTCGCCCAGCTCGGTGAACTCGGCGATGTCCTCGATCCGGGACTCCATCTGCTTGCGCGTCATGCCCAGGAACAGCCCGCGGATCAGGATGTTGTCCAGCCCGGAGATCTCCGGGTCCATCCCGACGGCCAGGTCGAACACCGGCGCGACCTTGCCCTGGACCACGGCGCGCCCGCGGATGGGCTCGTAGATCCCCGACATCAGCCGCAGCAGCGTCGACTTCCCGGCGCCGTTGTGGCCCACCAGCGCGACCCGGTCGCCCCGGCGCAGCGAGACCGTGACGTCGCGCAGCGCCTCGATGATGGGCACCTTGGAGTCCGTGCCGATCCGGCCTCCGGCCCGGCTGAGCACGGCCTTCTTCAACGAGCGCGTCTTGGCGTCGAAGATCGGGAAGTCGACCCCGGCGTCGACCAGGTCGATCCGCGGCTCGGCCGCGGGGGCGTCCACGGGCCTCACACCCAGTACGCGACGCGCGCGCGGTAGTTGCGCAGGCAGAGCAGCGCCGAGGCGCAGCCCACGACCGTGATCACACCGACGACCGCCCAGTGCCGCCCGACGATCGGCTGGCCCAGCAGCGGCTGGCGCAGGATCTCGACGAAGTGCATGACGGGGTTCAGCTCGACGTAGGCCGACAGCGGGTTGGACTTGAGCCGCTCGTAGGACCACACGATCGGCGTCATGAAGAACACCAGCTGCGTCAGGCTGGCGATGATCGGCGGGATGTCCCGGAAGCGGGTGGCGACGATGCCCGAGAGCACGGCGATCCACCCGCCGTTCACGATCAGCAGCAGGAACGCGGGCACGGCCAGCAGCACCGACGGGCCCAGCGGCTGCGGGAAGACGATCACCAGCACGCCCCAGATCACCAGGTTGTGCAGGAAGAACAGCGTCTGGCGCCACAGCAGCCGGTAGACGTGCAGGCTGATCGGGGCCGGCAGGAACCGGATCAGCCCCTCGTTGGCGATGAACACCTCGCTGCCCTCGAGGATGCAGCCGTTCACGAAGTTCCAGATGAGCAGACCCGTGGCGACGTAGGGCAGGAACGTCGGTACCGGCTCGCCGAACAGCGCGCCGTAGAGGATCCCCATCGCCGTGGCGATGACCCCCATGCTGATGCTGATCCACAGCGGCCCGAGCACCGAGCGGCGGTAGCGCTGCTTGATGTCCTGCCAGCCGAGGTAGCCCCAGAGCGCGCGCTGGCGCCAGCCCTGCCCGAGGTCGCCGAAGGCGCGCGCCCAGCTGCGCGAACCCGGGACGTCGGGCAGCACGATGCCGGACGACGGGACCGACGGCGCGCCGTCGGGCGGCTCGCCGCCGTCGGCCCGCTGATCGCCGGTGGTCACGGGTTGCGCCACGCCGCGAGGGTACCGGCGGGGTCCGACACCGCGGACGCCCCCTCGCGCTCCTAGAGGTACTGGCCCGTCCCGCGGCCCATGCCCTCGGGCAGCGGCTGGCCCGCGCCGGCGCCCGGGGGCAGGCCGCGCCGCATCTGCTCCAGCTGCGCCCGGGCCGCCATCTGCTGGGCGAACAGGGCCGTCTGGATGCCCTGGAACAGGCCCTCCAGCCAGCCCACCAGCTGGGCCTGGGCGATCCGCAGCTCCGCGTCGCTGGGCGTGGCGTCGGGCTCGAACGGCGTGCTCAGCTTGCGCAGCTCGTCGCGCAGCTCGGAGGCGAGCGACTCCTCCAGCTCCTGCACCGAGGCCGACAGGATCCCGCGCAGCCGCACGCGCGAGGCGTCGTCCAGGGGCGCGGACCGCACCTCCTCGAGCAGCTGCTTGATCATGGTGCCGATCCGCATGACCTTGGCGGGCTCCTCGACCAGGGCGCCCACGCCCTGCTGCTCCCGACCGTCGGCCTCGTCCTGCTGCTGCGGCATGCGGGCCATCCCGACCGGGCGGCCGTCCGGCCCGACCACCATGACGTGCTGCTGGCCGTCCCCGCCGTCGATCGCGCCGTTGTCGGCGCCTGCCTGCGTCATGCGTCCATTGTTCCCCGCGGAGCGGGTCCGACGCCCGCCGGTCTCGTCACGCGCGCCCGGGCACGGTCAGGAGGATCTTCCCGACCACGCCGCCCTCGTCGATCATCCGGTGCCCGTCGGCGGCGCGGTCCATCGGCACGGTCGCGTGCACGACCGGGCGCACCCGGCCGTCGGCGAGCATCGGCCAGACCTGCTCGCGCACCCCGGCGACGATCGCGCCCTTGCCGTGCGGGCCGTCCACCGGCCGCCCGCGCAGGCCCATGGCGGTGATGCTGGCCCGCTTGCCGATCAGCGTGTTCAGGTCGATCTCGCCCGTGCGGCCGCCCTGGAACCCGATGATGAGCAGGCGGCCGTCCATCGCCAGCGCCGCGAGGTTCGCGGCGAGGCCCTTGGCGCCCATGTTGTCCAGGATGACGTCGGCGCCGTGCCCGTCGGTCGCCTCCCTGAGCCGCGCGGGGACGTCGTCGTGGTAGTCGATGACGACGTCGGCGCCCAGCTCACGGCAGCGGTCGGCGCGCTGCGGCGACGCGGTGGCCGCCACCCGCGCCCCGAGCGCCTTGGCGACCTGGATCGCGTGCGTCCCGATGCCGCTGGTCCCGCCCTGGACCAGGAACGTCTCGCCCGCCTGAAGGTGCCCGGCCATGACGATGTTCGACCAGACGGTGCACGCCACCTCGGGCAGCCCGGCCGCCGCCACCAGGTCGACCCCCGCCGGCACCGGCAGCAGCTGCGGCGCCGGCACCGCGACCTTCTCCGCGTAGCCGCCGCCGGCGAGCAGGCCGCACACCGCGTCGCCGACCGCCCAGCCCGTGACGCCCTCGCCGAGCGCCGCGACCCGCCCCGCGCAGTCCAGCCCGATGATCTCCGACGCGCCCGGCGGCGGCGGGTAGTGGCCCTGCCGCTGCATGGTGTCGGCCCGGTTGACCGAGCTGGCGACGACGTCCACGAGGACCTCGCCGGGCCCCGCCACCGGGTCGGGCACCTCGGTCCACTCCAGCACCTCCGGCCCGCCCGGCTCCCGCACCGTGATCGCGTACATGGCGCCGACGCTATTCGCTCGTCGCGGGCGGTGCCGTGCGGCACCCTCGGCGGGCATGACCCCGCCCGACCCGTGGCCGCTGCGGCACCTGGTGCTGCGGACCCCCCGGCTCGAGCTGCGCCCCGACGACGACGCCGGGCTGTTCGAGCTGGCCGAGGAGGCCTGCCTCGGCATCCACCCGCCCGAGACCATGCCGTTCAGCACGGCGTGGACCGACGTGTCGCCCGAGGAGCGCGGGCTCGCCACGTTGCGCTGGCACTGGGAGAGCCGCGCCGGCGTCCGTCCCGAGCGGTGGAACCTGCACTTCCTCGTCCGGTTCGACGGGCGGGTGGTCGGCCTGCAGGCCGTGGGTGCGGTCGACTTCGCCGTCACCCGCGAGGTCGAGACGGGCTCCTGGCTGGGCCGACGGCACCAGCAGCGGGGCATCGGCACCGAGATGCGCGCTGCCGTGCTGCTGTTCGCCTTCGACCACCTGGGTGCCACCCGGGCCCGCTCCGGAGCGTTCCTCGACAACGCGGCCTCGCTGCGGGTCTCGGAGAAGCTCGGCTACCACCGCGACGGCACCGACATCTACGCCCGGCGCGGCACGCGCGCCGAGAACGCCCGGCTGGTGGTCACGCCCGCCGACTTCCGCCGGCCCGACTGGACGCTTCACGTCGACGGGTTGGCCGCGTGCCATCCGATGCTGGAAGCGAACCGGCACGGGGACTGACGGCCCCGTGGGGGGCGGCTGCGCCGCTGTGGCCGAGTCCCCCGACGAGCAGGCCGTGCCCTGCGGTCCGACCGGCCTCCGCGGCCGTCAGCCGAGGTTGACGCCCCGGGCGAACGTGTCGCACTGCGCCGGGTCGCCGGTCTTGTAGCCGGTGGTCCACCACTTCTCGCGCTGTTCGGAGCTGCCGTGGGTGAACTGCGACTCGTTGACGCGGCCGCCGCCGAGGTTGGACTGGATGTAGTCGTCGCCGATGCGGGCCGCGGTGTCGAGGGCGGCGGTCACGTCCTGCTGGTTGACGTCCTGGATCAGCGGGCTGCCCGAGGGCCCCGGCACGGTGGTGGCGTGGTTCGCCCAGACGCCGGCGTAGCAGTCGGCCTGCAGCTCCAGGCGCACCGACCCCGACGTCGGGCCGGAGTCGCCGGCCTGCACGCGCTGGTTGGTCCCGAGCAGGTTCTGGATGTGGTGGCCGTACTCGTGGGCGATCACGTAGGCCCGGGAGAACGACCCGCCCTGCGCCCCGAACCGCGACTCCAGCTCCTCGAAGAAGCTGAGGTCGATGTAGATCTCGGAGTCGGCCGGGCAGTAGAACGGGCCGGTGTCCGAGCTCGCGCTGCCGCAGCCGGTGTTCACCCCGCCGCTGAAGAAGTTCAGCCGGGGCCTGTCGAAGGTCTGCCCGGAGCGGGAGAAGGTGTCCGCCCAGTAGCTGTCGAGGGAGTTGTCGACGGCCACGACCTCGCAGTCGAGCTGCCGGTTCGCCGCCGCGCCGGTCTGGCACGCCTGCGAGATCTGCCCGTTGTCGGCGCTCTGCCCCTGGGACAGGCCGCCGAGCCCGCCGCCGCTCCCCGGCGCCGGGAGCGGGACGCCGCCCCCGCCGCCGCCGAGCTGGGACAGCAGGAAGTAGATGATGAGGCCGACGACACCGAGCCCGCCGCCGCCGGCCGCCACACGACCCCCGAGACCGCCGCCCCCGCCGCCCGACCCCCGCAGGTCGTCGATGGACGACGTGTCGAGGTTGGCGTTCTCGTCGAACCGCACCGCTGCCTCCCACGATCACCACGTGCCGCGCTCCCACGACACCGCGGGACGCACCACCTCGTTCCCGGTGGGCGGGCGGTTCACGCGTCCGCCCCACGACGCCGCCCGACGACACCCCGGCCCGCCCCGGCCGGACCGTTAGGCTCACCTCCCGGAAGCGTGGCAGAGCGGCCGAATGCACTCGCCTTGAAAGCGAGAGACCCGCAAGGGTTCGGGGGTTCGAATCCCTCCGCTTCCGCAGGTCACGGGCCTCATCCGCTGGTGCCCGCACCCTCGGCGGGCGGGTT
>DASVUG010000228.1:0-4751 GCA_036387155.1 Pseudonocardia sp.
GTCGCAGCCCGGCCACGCGATGGCCGCGCGCGGCCGCCCGGTCGGCCGACCGGCGGGGCCGCGCGTTCCCGACCGCGGCGGCCGGCCGGACGGGCCGGCGCCCGTCGGCGGGTCGGGCCCGCGGCCCGCGGCCCCGTCCGCGGCGGCCGGCCCGGCCCCGAGCGGGGCGACGGCCGGCGGGCGGGCAGCCCCCGCCGCGAGGTCCACCAGCCACCGCTCCGCCGCCGGGCCCGGCGCCGCCGCGGTGCGGCTGCGGTGGGTCCTGCTGGCAGCGCTGCTCGCGGGGGCCCTGCTGGGCTGCCTGCTCGCGGTGCTGTCCCTGCTCGACACCGGGCTCTTCCCCGCGCTCGGCTGACGGCGGCCACCTCCGGGTGACCGAGGGCGGGGCCGACGCCGGGGGTCGGTACCGTGACCCGTCGTGACCGTCGTCTCCGCCCTCGGCCCCACGTGGCTCCAGCCCGACACGATCCTCGCGTGGCTGGGTCCGTGGGCGCTCGTCGGCCTGGCCACGATCGTCTTCGCCGAGTGCGGCCTGCTGATCGGGTTCTTCCTGCCGGGGGACTCGCTGCTGTTCACCGCCGGGCTCTTCGTCGCCGACGGCGCCATCGACGCACCGCTGTGGGCGGTGTGCGGGCTCCTGGTCGCCGCGGCGGTGCTCGGCAACGTCTGCGGCTACTGGATCGGCCGCACCGCCGGCCCGGCGGTGTTCGACCGGCCCCGCTCGCGGCTGTTCAAGCCCCAGCACGTGGCGAAGACGCGCGAGTTCTTCGACCGCTACGGCAACCGGGCGATCGTGCTGGGCCGCTTCGTGCCGATCGTGCGCACCTTCATCACGGTCATGGCGGGCGTCGGCCGGATGGATCCCCGGCGCTACTTCACCTACTCGCTGATCGGCGGCGTCGCCTGGGCGGCGGGGGTCACGCTGCTGGGCTACTGGCTGGGCCAGTTCGCCGTGGTCAAGGCCAACATCGAGCTGATCCTCATCACCATCGTGCTGATCTCCGTGCTGCCGGTCGTCGTCGAGCTGGTGCGCGCCCGCCGCGCCACGGCCAGCGAGGGCTGACCACAGTGGGGGGGCCACACCGGGCGGGGGTCGAGACCCGGCCGTTACCCTCGGAGCCGTGCACGGCACGGTGACCCCCCTCGCGGCCGGGTTCCTCGGCGACGCGGGACCGGCGACCGTCTGGACCGTCGTGCTCGTGTTCATCTTCCTCGAGTGCGCGACGGTGGTCGGGCTGTTCCTGCCCGGCGACTCGCTGCTGTTCGCCGCGGGGGTGCTCCTGGCCGAGCAGGGCCACGAGTCGAGCGCGTGGCTGCTCGGTGGGGTCGCGACGGTGGTGGCGGTGGTCGGGAACCAGGTCGGGTACCTGGTCGGGCGCTACACCGGCACCCGCATGCTCGCCCGCAAGGAGGGGCGGGTGCTCAACCGGGCGAACCTGGCGCGCGCGACGGTCTTCTTCGAGAAGTGGGGCTTCTGGTCGATCGTGGTGGCGCGGTGGATCCCCTGGATCCGCACGCTCGCCCCGATGATCGCCGGCGCGGCCCGCATGGACAACCGCCGATACATCGTCGCGAACGCCGTCGGCGCGCTCTGCTGGGTGCCCACGCTGATCCTGCTCGGCTACTACGGGGCGGGCCTGCTCGACGCCGTGCCGTGGCTCAAGCCGGCCGCGGCGATCCTGGCGATCACCGGCTTCGTCGGCGGCAGCGCCGTCGGCCTCTACCGCTTCCGGCAGGAGATGCGCCGGCCGATCGACGAGGACGCCCCGCGCCCCGAGGACGCCTTCCGCCCCGGCGCCCGGACGCCGGACACGGGCGACGACGAGCCCGACGGCCCGGCCCGCACGCCCTGACGGCGCCCAGCCGGCACTCAGCCGGCGCGCTGCACCGCGGCGGCGGCCTCCAGCAGCATCCAGGCCGACAGCTGCACCGACAGGTCCGCCTCCGCCCGGCCCGGGCGGGGGGTCTCGGCGGGCCGGCGCCAGTCCTGGGCGAACACCGGGCCGCTCGGGAGCTCCCGGCGGCCGTCCCACGCCGCGGTGGCGCTCGCCAGCACGATCCGCCGCGCGGCGGGTGCCAGCTCCGGCCGCCGCAGCGCCGCGTCGGCCACGTAGCGGGCGAGGATGCCGTTGAACAGCCCGCCGTCGCCCCCGTCGTCGTAGCCGGGGACGACGCCGTCCGGGTCGACCACGTGCGTGCGCACGGCCTCCAGCAGCGCCGCGGCCCGCTGCGGCCAGCGCGGCGCGGGGTCCAGCTCGGCGAGCGCCACGCACGCCCCGAGGTACACGCCCTGGCAGTAGGTGTAGGTGGTGCCCTCGACGTGCCGCACGCCGCCGTCGGGGTGCAGCCGGACGCCGTCGCGGATCAGACCGGTGGCCGGGTCGCGCAGGGTGTCGTGCATCCAGTCGACGATCGAGGCCGCGAGCCCGACGTGCCCGCCGCGGGCCAGCAGGATCGCCGCCGGCCCGTTCGCGGGGGCGTTCTTGAAGTCGTCGCCGCGCCGCCACCAGATGCCCCCGCCCCCGTCCGCGGTCCAACCGGTGCGCAGCTGGAGGACGACGGCGCCGAGCGCGGGCCGCGCCGAGCGGCGGGCCAGCGTCCCCGCCCGCTGCACGGCCAGGCCGAACCACGCGACGTCGTCGTAGTAGTCGTTGGTCCACTTGCCGAGGTTGCGCAGCCGGACGGTGCGGGCCATCGCCGCGATGGCGTCGGCCCGGGCGGTGCGGGGGCTGCGCAGCTGGGCGTCGACCAGGCAGTCGAGCAGGTGGGCCTGCCACCAGTAGTGCCACGGCCAGGGCTTGGCGGCCGGTCGCCGGGGCCAGCGGACCCGGCCGATCCGGGTGCCGGGCAGCACCCCGGCGAGCCGGCGCAGGTGCCGGCCGACGACCGCGCCCTCGGCCGCCGCCGCGCGGGCCGCCCAGTCGACGTCCGGGTCGAGCTCCGCCCGGGCGCCGTCGGCGGGGGGCCCACCGGCCACCGCCCGCGCCCCGTCGGAGCCGGCACGCCCCGGCCCCGCCCGTCCGTCCCCCATGAATCCCCCTCCGCGGGTCACCAGTGTCGCGACCCGGTCAAGGCGGGCCGAAGGGGGGTGAGCACGGCGCGCCCCGTCACCACGCCGTCGACGGGTCCGCGTGCGCGCGGACCCAGGCGTGCATCGCGATCCCGGCCGCGACGCCCGCGTTCAGCGACCGCGTCGACCCGAACTGCGCGATCGACACCGTCAGGTCCGCCGCCGCCCGCGCGGCGTCGGTGAGCCCGGGGCCCTCCTGGCCGAACACGAGAACGCAGGCGCGGGGCAAGGCCGCGGTCTCCAGCGCCACCGCGCCGGGGGTGTTGTCCACGGCGACGACGACGAGCCCGTGCGCCCGCGCGAAGGCGGCCAGGTCGGCGACGTCCGGGTGGTGGTGCACGGTCTGGTAGCGGTCGGTGACCATCGCGCCCCGACGGTTCCACCGGCGCCGGCCCACCACGTGCACGGCGGCCGCGGCGAAGGCGTTCGCGGTGCGCACCACCGTGCCGATGTTCGCATCGTGCGCGAAGTTCTCGATCGCGACGTGGAACGGGTGCGCGCGCCGCGCCAGGTCGGCCGCTACCGCCTCCCGGCGCCAGTAGCGGTAGGCGTCGACGACGTTGCGCCGGTCGCCGTGGGCCAGCAGCTCGGGGTCGTAGCGGGGGTCCGACGGCCACGCCGGCGGTCCGCCCGGCCACGGCCCGACGCCGACGGCACCCGGGACGGCCCACTCGGTGGGCCCGGCCGCCCCGTCGGCCCCGCCGTCGTCCTCGGTCACCGGTCGATGATGCCCGCAGCTCGACGGTCCGACGCAGCCGCACCGCCGCCCGTGCGAACCGCCAGGAAGGCCACCTTCACGGCGTGAGACGCGGTGAAGGTGGCCTTCCTGGCTCTACGGGTGCGGCGCCGACCCGGGGTCAGTGCCCCTTGTGGGACCCGCCGGGCTCGTACGGGCCGGGCTCGTACGGCCGGGGCTGGCTCGGCGGCGGGTACCCGGGCGGCGGCTCGTAGCCGGTCGGCTCGTGCGGCGCCGGGTCGTGCGGCCGGGCCGCGGCGGTCTCCTCCGCGGCCGGGAGCGCCCGGTGGCCGCCCAGGGGCAGGGCGAGCTTCACCGCCGTGTGGCTGCGGTGCGCGCCCGCCGCCGCGGCGTGGTACTCCTCGAGCTGCTCGACGAAGACCGGGTCGCGGTAGACGCGGCCGTCCACGTTGAGCCCCTCGCGGCCCTCGACGACGGCCTCGACGTCCTCGCCCGTCAGGGTCTTGTGGGTCTCGAGCGCGTGCGCGATCGCCAGCACGGACGTCCGGTTCTCCCGCAGGATGTCCTCCGCCCGCTCGAGCAGCCGGCCGAGGAGGTCCTCGATGCGGTCGGCCAGCGCCGCCCGCAGCTTGGTCTCCGTGCTCTCGCCCTTCGGCGGGCCGCCGCGGCCGCCGCCCGGGCTGCCGACCTCGAGCCGCCGCGCCGTCGAGTACGACGACACGGTGTGCCCCATGCCCCAGTAGCCCTCCATGAACGACGCCACCGCCGTGGCCGACTCCAGGTCGCCGGAGACGCCGGACGACGAGTCGCCGTCGAAGAACATCCGCTCGCCGGCCAGCGACGCGAGCGAGACGAGGATGTCCGCCTCGTACTCCGACGCCCACCGGGTGAACTGGTCCTCCGGCGGGTTGCTCGCGACCATCCCGAGGTAGTCGCTGCCCTTCTCGATCGTCGCCAGGTCGATCTCCATGTGCTGGCGGGTGC
>DASVUG010000229.1:0-13413 GCA_036387155.1 Pseudonocardia sp.
CGACGACGGCCGTCACGCCGATGTCCACGCGCCCGGCCTCCGGGAGCAGCTGACGCCGCACCCGGGAGTTCCCGCCGTCGGCGCCGACGAGCAGGTCGCCGGTCTCCGCCGACCCGTCGGTGAACCGGGCACGCACCCGCCCGTCCGCGGTGGGCTCGTAGCCGGTGAGCTCGGCGCCGAAGCGCACGGCGCCGTCCAGGCCCGTGAGCAGGGCCTCCCGCAGCGCGATGCGGCTGATCCCGTGGTGCTGGCGGGCCGGGTCGCCGTCCGCGGGCGCGCGGTCGTCGAACCGGACCAGCGTGCGCAGCTGCTCGGTGCGCATCGCGATGCCGGTCGGCTGCGTGGAGACCGCCGTCCGGAAGCGGTCCCACGCGGCCGGGGCCAGGCACTCGTGGAGGGCCGCGCTGCCGTGCGGGTCGATGTGGATCCGGTAGCCCTGCAGCCAGTCGGTGCGGGTGAACGTGCGCTCGAAGACGGTGACGTCGACGCCGTCGGCCCGCAGGCCGTGGGCGAGGCACAGGCCGCCGATACCGCCGCCGATGACCAGGACTCGAGGACGATGGACCACGTCCCCACTGTCAGCCGTCCGATGAACACTGTCAATCATCTGATTGAAAAATCCGCGTTAGGCTGCCCGCCATGGCGGAACGACTGCCCGGGCGCCGCTCCCCCACTGGCCCGGAGCGCAAGCGGGACGCCGCGCGCACGCGCGAGGTGATCCTCGACGCGGCGCTGGCCGAGTTCGGCGAGCACGGCTACACCGGGGCCCGGACGAGCGGCATCGCCGAGCGGGCAGGGGTCAACCAGCAGCTCATCTCGTACTACTTCGGCGGGAAGGCCGGCCTGTACCGGGCGGTCCAGCAGCGCTGGTCGGCGGTCGCCGCGCCGCTACGCCGGTCCGAGGTGCCGCTGGCCGAGGTGGTCACCAACTTCGTCCGCCTGAACGCCGAGCACCGCACCTGGGCGCGGATGCTCCTGTGGGGCGAGCTGACGGGAGAGGTCGGCGGGTCGGAGCCGGACGCGCGGGACTACTTCGCCGCGATGGTGGACGACCTCCGGGCACGTCAGGGGCGCGGCGAGCTGGCCGCCGACCTCGACCCGGCGTTCGTGCTGCTGGTGCTGTTCGCGGCCGGTCTGGCGCCGCAGACCCTCCCGCGGATCGCCCGGGAGATGACGGGCCTCGCCCCGGGCTCCCCGGACTTCGTCGAGCGGTACTGCGCGGAGCTGGTCCGGGTCGTCGAACGGCTCGCGACGGGCTGAGCGCCCACCGGCGGGCGACCCGGTCCGACCAGGGCCAACCGATCAGGGTGCCGCCGCCAGCACGACGCGATCCGGGCGGAGCAGGACGGCGGTGGCGCGGCCGCGGCGCAGCCAGGCCGCCAGCGTGCCGCCGTCGGTGACGTCATGGCCGAGCCACACCGTGCGGGCGTCGAGCGCGGCGGCGCGCCGGCGCAGGGCCGGGTCGACCGGGCCGGCGGCGAGCAGGGCGAAGCCCGGGCCGAGGACGTCGTCCAGGCGCCGGACGGCCCCGTCGACCGCCACGTCGGGCTGCGGGCACGCGGTACCGGGGAGGGCGGCGCGGTGCGGGCGGCGGTCCACCCACGGGCCCGGCGGGAGGCGGACGGCGGTGCCGCGCAGCGCGCGGGCCTCGGCGCCGGGCAGCCGCAGCAGGGCGGCGGCGACGGGGCGCCGCAGCGCGGCGGCGACGTCCTGGCCGCCCGTCATCGCCCGGCCGGCGCGGACCGCGAGCCGCACGGTCGCCTCGGCGTGCGGGGCCCGCTCGGCCCAGTAGGTGTCGAGCAGGGCATCGCCGGGCCGGCCGCCGAGGGCCGGGTCCCGGAGCGCGGCGGCGAGCTTCCAGGCGAGGTTGTGCGCGTCGCGCAGCCCGGCGCCCAGGCCCTGGCCGACGAACGGGGGCGTGAGGTGCGCGGCGTCGCCGAGCAGGAACAGCCGGCCGCGGCGCCAGCGCCCGGCGACCGCGGCGCGGAAGACGTACTCCGCGCAGCGCACGACCTCCCAGGCGTCCCGCGGCACCCCGTCCAGCCACGGCGCGAGCAGGGCCGGGAGGTCGGCTCCCCCGGGGCCCTCGCCGGGCCGCAGCCGGAACTCGAAGCGGTACCGGTCGCCGGTGACGTGCAGGAAGGTGGCGGCCCGGGGCCCGCAGACCTGGTCGACGCCGCCCCAGGTGGGCAGCGGACGGCGGCAGCGCACGTCCACGACCAGCCAGCGTTCGGTGAACCCCAGGTCGCGGAGCCGGGCGCCGACCGCGCGGCGGACGGTGCTGTGCGCGCCGTCGCAGCCGAGCACGGCCGCGAACCGCTCGTCGGACGACGTGCCGACCCGCACGTCGCGCAGGGTCACGCGGGCGCCGTCGCCGTCCGACGCCGCGGCGACGACCTCGACGCCCTCGCGCAGCGCCACCCCGGGCCGCCGCGCGATCCGGCGCCGCAGGAGGACCTCGAGGTCGGGCTGGTCGAACAGGTTCATCTCGGGGTGCCCGTCCGGGCCGGTCGCCGCTCCGCGCCGGAAGGTCGCGAAGGGGCGCAGCCGGGCGTCGAGCAGGCGCAGCCCGGCGCCGGGGCGGCTGATCGCGGCGAACTCCTCGTGCACCCCGACGGCCTGCAGGACGCGCACGGACGCGCCGTCGAGGTGGACCGCCCGCGGCTGCGGCCACGGATCGGGCCGCCGGTCGACGACCACCACCTCGACGCCGTGGCGCGCGAGCAGCGCCGCCGCGGTGAGTCCGGTCGGGCCCGCCCCGACGACGAGCACGGGGTCCCGACCGTCGTTCACGCCCCCAGTCTCGCCGGGCCCGACCCGCCCGGCCGGATGCACAACTCGCCGGGGCAGAACGCGCAACTCGCCTGGCCGAATGCGGAACTCGCCCGGCCGGACGCGGAACTCGCCGGGGTGGGACGCGGAACTCGCCCGGCCGGACGCGGAACTCGCCGGGGTGGGACGCGGAACTCGCCGGGGTGGGGGGGGCTCTGCGACGGGCCGGAGGGGCGGTGGCGTGGCAGCCTGGGGACGTGCTGTTCGCGCCGTTCGCCCGGGCCGCTCCGCTGCGGCGGGAGCGCAACGACCCGGCCCAGTACGACGACCTCGCCGCCGAGTGGTGGCTGCCCGACGGCGCCTTCGCCATGCTGCAGTGGGTCGCCGCGGCGCGGGCGGCGCTCGTGCCGCCGGCGCCGCGCCCGGGCGCGGTGCTCGTCGACCTCGGCTGCGGCGCCGGGCTGATGGCGCCGCACCTGCGGGGGAAGGGCTACCACCACGTCGGGGTCGACCTCACGGCGTCCGCGCTGGCGCAGGCCGCGCAGCACGGGGTGACGGCGGTCCGCGGCGACGTGACCGCCATCCCGCTCGCCGACGGGTGCGCGGACGTCGTCGCGGCCGGGGAGATCCTCGAGCACGTCCCCGACCTGGAGGCGGCGGTCGGCGAGGCCTGCCGGCTGGTCCGCCCCGGGGGCCTGCTGGTGGTCGACACGCTCGCGGCGACGGCTTTGGGCCGCTTCCTCGGCGTGCGGATCGCCGAGCGGCTGCCGGGCGGCCCGCCGCCGGGCATCCACGACCCGGCCCTGTTCATCGACCGCGTCGCGCTGCGGCGCGAGTGCGCGCGCCACGGCGTCGACCTCGTGCTGCGGGGTATCCGCCCCTCCGTGCGCGACTACGTCCGATGGCTCCGAACCCGGACCGGCCTGGTGCGGATGGTGCCGGCACCGACCACCGCGGTGCTGTTCCAGGCCGTCGGGCGGCGGCGATGAGGGCCGCCGTCACCGGCTTCGGGACCGCCGTGCCCGACCAGCGGTTCAGCCAGGACGAGCTGTGGAGCGGCGCCTACGTCCACAACAGCGGGGGCGGCGCGCTGCACCGGCGGCTGTGGCGCGGCGTCGGCGTGCAGCGGCGGCACATGGTGGTGAACCCGCTCGTGGAGGACGTGTCGCGGTGGTCGACCGGTGAGCGCATGCGCCGCTACGTCACCGAGGCGCTGCCGCTGGGCAAGGAGGCCGTCGGCGCGGCGCTGGCGGACGCCGGGCTCGCCGCCGAGGACGTGGGGCTGTTCGCCGTGGCCTCGTGCACCGGGTACGCCACCCCCGGGGTCGACGTCCACACCGCCGCCGCGCTGGGCATGTCCCCGGAGGTGCAGCGGCTCGTCGTGGGGCACATGGGCTGCTACGCGGCGGTCCCGGCGCTGGGCACCGTCGGCGACTTCGCGGCGGCCCGGGGCCGGCCGGCCGTGCTGCTGTGCCTGGAGCTGACGTCGCTGCACCGCCAACCCCCGTCCGACGACCCGGGCCAGACCGTCGGCCACGCCCTGTTCGGCGACGCGGCGGCGGCCGTCGTCGTCGAGCCGATCGCCGAGCCGGCCGCCGGGGGCGGGGCCGGGCGCGGCTACGAGCTCGTCGACCTCGTCGCGCTGACCGACCCCGGCACGGCCGACCACATGACCTGGGACGTCACCGACACCGGGTTCCGGATGGAGCTGTCCCCCGAGGTGCCGGCGGTCCTCGCCCGGCACGTCGCCCCGGCCGTCTCCCGCCTGCTGGGCCGTCACGGCCTGCGCCCGGCCGACGTCGACGCCTGGGCCGTGCACCCCGGCGGCCCGCGCATCCTCGACGTCGTCGCCGAGCACCTGGACCTGCCGCCCGACGCGCTCGACGCCTCGCGCCACGTGCTGGCCGACCGGGGCAACTGCTCGTCGGCGACGGTCCTGCTGGTGCTGGAGGAGCTGCGCCGCCGCGGGCGCCCGGCGCCGGGCCGGCCCGCCGTCGTGATGGCCTTCGGCCCCGGCCTGACCCTCTACGCAGCGCTGCTGCGGACAGGGTAGGAACGGTCGATGACCGGTGAGCGTGTGAGCCCACTTCAACCTTGCCGGTCAGCTGGAAAGTCCGGTTCGAAGAACGCAACAGGTTGAAATGGACTCATTCATCCCGTTCCGCAGGACCAGCGTCGTCGCCATGTGCGCGGACGACCTGCCCGCGGCCGAGCGCGACGCGTTCCGCGCGTTCGCGGACCTGCTGGCGAGCCTGCTGCACCACCGGTTCCGCGCGCGGCTGGAGGCGCTCAAGGACGCCTACCACCCGTTCGACCCGGATGTAGACACCGTCGACGTCGCCGCGCTCGACGCGGGCGCCCGGCGGGCCGCGGAGGAGCGGCTCGTCGCGGAGCTGACGGCGCTGGCCGAGGACGCGAACTTCGAGCGCATCAGCCGCGACGACCTCGGCCGGGCGTTCGCCGAGGAGTCGCTGCTGAAGGTCCGGCTGGAGGCCGACTTCGACGACTTCGAGCAGGTGGTGTTCTACCGGCGCGGGGAGTCCACCCGCCACGAGGAGATCAGCGGGCCGTTCGGGCTGCGGCGGCGGACGCTCGCGTTCACCAGCTACGGCAAGGTGCTCGTGTACGTGAAGTTCAAGGACTCAGGCCATTTCGCGGCGCAGGGCCGCAAGGTCGAGCGGCTGCCGTTCACCCCCGGGTCGACGATCATCAAGCTGTTCCAGGACGTGCCGCGCGGCGACCTGGAGATGCTGTTCCCGAACGCGCAGGTGCGGATGCGGCGGATCGACAAGCTGCTGATCGGGGTGCCGGCCGTCGTCTCCGGCGCCGTCGTCATCGCCACCAAGCTGGTCGCCGCGCTGGTCCCGGTGCTCCTGCTGCTGGCCTTCTGGATCGGGGCGCGGCGGGAGCCGGTCGCCCTCGACCAGGGGCAGCTCGTCGCCCTCGGCGCGGCGCTGGTGGCCGTCGGCGGCTTCCTGGTCCGCCAGGTCACCAAGTTCAAGAACCGCAAGATCGCGTTCATGAAGGCGCTGTCGGAGAACCTCTACTTCCGCAACCTCGACAACGACGCGGGCGTCTTCCACCACCTGCTCGACGCGGCCGAGGAGGAGGAGACGAAGGAGGCGCTGCTCGCCTACCACTTCCTGCGCACCGTCGGCCCGCTGACGCCCGGGGAGCTGGACGGGCGGATCGAGGAGTGGTTCCGGCTCCGGCACGGCGCCACGTTCGACTTCGAGGTCGCCGACGGCGTGGACAAGCTGCGCGAGCTGCGCCTCGTCGAGCCCGACGGGGCCGGTGGCCGCCTCACGGCCGTCCCGCTGGACGCGGCGCTGCGGCGCCTCGACGCGACGTGGGACGAGGTGTTCGCCTACCCCGCTCCGACGCGCTGAGCTGCGCCGGAGCCGGTAGGTTCGAAGCCCTGCGCCAGGGCCACGGTCCCGTCGCCACGTTGGTATGCGCGGGGTCTTGCGCCGGGAACCGCCGCGTGTTGGTGTACGCGGCGTGAGCACTCCCCCACCGCCGCGCAAGGTCCTCCTCGACTGCGATCCCGGACACGACGACGCGGTGGCGCTGCTGCTCGCGCACGGCAGCCCCGCGATCGACCTGGTCGCGGTGACCACCGTGGGCGGGAACCAGACCCTGGAGAAGGTGACCCGCAACGCCCTGTCCGTCGCGGCGGTGGTGGGCATGTCCGGCGTGCCGATCGCCGCGGGCTGCGCCCGGCCCCTGGTGCGGACCGGTGTGGTGGCGGCGGACATCCACGGCGACAGCGGCATGGACGGCCCGCGGCTGCGGGAGCCGACGCTCGAGCTCGACCCCCGCCACGCCATCGACCTGATCATCGACACGGTCCTGGCGCACGGGCCCGGGGAGATCACCCTCGTCCCCACCGGCCCGCTGACCAACATCGCGCTGGCCGCGCGCAAGGAGCCGCGCATCGTCGAGCGGGTGGCCGAGGTCGTGTTGATGGGCGGGGGCTACCACACGGGCAACTGGAGCCCCGTCGCCGAGTTCAACATCAAGACCGACCCGGAGGCGGCGCACGTCGTGTTCAACGAGCCGTGGCCGGTGACGATGGTCGGGCTCGACCTGACCCACCAGGCCCTGGCCACGCCGGAGGTCGTCGAGCGGGTGCGGGCGGTCGGGACGACGCCCGCGGAGTTCGTGCTCGACCTGTTCGAGTTCTTCGCCAAGGCCTACAAGGACAACCAGGGCTTCGACGCCCCGCCGGTGCACGACCCGTGCGCCGTCGCCTACGTCATCGACCCGCAGGTGATGACGGTGCTCCGGGCCCCGGTCGACGTCGAGCTGACGGGCACGCTGACCCTCGGCATGACGGTGGCCGACCTGCGGGCGCCCGCGCCGCCGGACTGCCACACCCAGGTGGCGGTGCAGCTGGACCCGGAGCGGTTCTGGGCGCTGGTCGTGGACGCGCTGGAGCGGATCGGGCAGGTGGACTCGTGAGCACGTCGCGGCCGGTGCGCGTCGGCGCGCTGATGGCGGCGCTGCTGTCGGCCTGCGTGGCCTTCCAGCTCAACGCCAGCATGCTCAGCCCCGCGCTGGCGTCCGTCGGCGAGGAGCTGCGGGTCGACGACGCCGCGGTGGGGCTCACCCAGACGGCCTTCTTCACCGCCGCCGCGCTGTTCTCCCTGTTCCTGCCGCGGCTGGGCGACCTCGTCGGCCGCCGGCGCGTGCTCACGGGGATGCTGGCGCTGATGACCGTCGGCTGCGTGATCGCGGCCCTCGCCCCGAACATCGCCGTGCTCTTCGTCGGGCGCGTCGTGCAGGGCTTCTCGGGGCCGACGGTCCCGCTGTGCCTGATCATGCTGCGCCACGAGGTCACCGAGCCGCGCCGCTACGGCACCCTGATGGGCGTCGTCACGGCGGTCAACGGCGGCGTCGCCGGCGTGGACGCCCTGGCCGGCGGCTTCCTGGCCGACCGGTACGGGTTCGGATCCGTCTTCTGGGCGATGGCCGTGGTCGCGGCGATCGCCACGGCGCTGGTGCTGTTCCTGGCGCCGGAGTCGACGGCTCCGACCGGGGACGGGCGGCGCGGCCGCATGGACTGGCCGGGCGTCGCGTGCCTCGTCGTCTCCGTGGGGGCGCTGCTCGTCGCGTTCAACGAGGCCGGCAAGCTGGCCGACGCGAACTGGCTGCTCATCGCGGGGCTGGTCGTCGTGGGCGTCGCGATGTTCGCGGCCTTCTGGCGGGTCGAGGACCGCAGCGACCACCCGCTGGTGGAGACCCGCCACCTGCGGCGGCGGGCGACGTGGGCGCTGCTGCTCACCACCCTGCTGACGATGACGGGCGTGTTCGCGGTGATGAACGGCCTGCTACCCACGCTGGTGCAGGACCCGCGGGCCAGCCTCGGGCTGTCGGCCGAGGAGTCGGCGTGGTGGGTGCTGACGCCGTACGCGCTGGCCGGCCTGGCCGTGGGCCCGCTGGCCGGGCGGCTGGCCGGGACGGTCGGGTACCGCCGGATCCTGCGGGCCGGGATGGTCGGCACGCTCGTCGGCCTGCTGGCGCTGGCGCTGACCGCCGGCGCGGTGAGCCGGCCGCTCCTGCTGCTGCTGTCGGTCGCGATCGGGATCACCTACGCGGGCACGGTCAACATCATGCTGAACGGGCTGGGCGTGGTGCTCTCCCCGCGGGAGAACCCCGGCTTCCTGCCCGGGATGAACGCCGGGGCGTTCAACCTCGGCGCCGGGCTGAGCTTCGCCGCGCTCTACGCCGTCTCGGCGGCCTTCTCCCCGCCCGACCCGGCGTCGACCGGCGGCTACGTCGCCGGGGTGCTCGCCGGCGCCGTCGTCGTGGGCCTGGCCCTGGCCACGTCGTTCCTGATCCCCCGGCCCGTCGACGCCGAGGAAGAGTCGCCCGCGGAGGTGCGCCGGTGACCGTGACGGACACCCCGGCGAGCGCCGACCCGGCGCCGCGGGCGGCCGACTGGCTCGGCCGCGTCCTCGACGAGGTCGACGACGGGCGCGCGGAGATGCTGGCGCTGCTCGGCGACCTGGTCCGCCGGCCCAGCGTCGGGGGGAGCGCCGAGGAGAACGACACCCAGGCCCGCTTCGCGGCCGTCCTGCACGACGAGGGCATGGAGACCGACCACTGGCAGGTGCCGCTGCCCGACCTGCTGGCCGCCGACGACTTCCCCGGCGTCGAGGTGCCGCGGGAGGAGGCGTGGGGGCTCGTCGGGCGGTTGCCCGGGCGCGGCGACGGGCCGTCGCTGATGCTCAACGGGCACATCGACGTCGTCCCGACCGGGCCGGTGGCGAACTGGCGCGACCGCTCCCCGTTCTCCGGCGCGGTGGTCGGGGGCGAGCTGTACGGCCGGGGCGCGTGCGACATGAAGGCCGGCCTGGTCGCCGCCCTGTGGGCGGTGCGGGCCCTGCGCCGGGCCCGGGTCCCGCTGCGCGGCGACGTGCTGCTGGCCAGCGTGCAGGGCGAGGAGGACGGCGGCCTGGGCACCTACGCCCTGCTGCGCCGCGGCTGGCGGGCCGACGCGTGCGTCATCCCCGAGCCGACGAGCCTCGACCTCGTCCCGGCCAACGCGGGCTCGCTGACCTTCCGCCTGTCCATCCCGGGCCACGCGACGCACGCCTCCCGCCGGCTGGAGGGCGTCAGCGCCATCGCCAACCTGTGGACGGTCCAGGCGGCGCTGGCGGAGCTGGAGGAGCGCCGCAACCGCGACGTCGACCCGCTGTTCGCGCGCTGGGAGCTGGCCTACCCCATCTCCATCGGGACGGTGACCGCCGGGTCGTGGGCGTCGTCGGTGCCGGACCTGCTGGTCGCGGAGGGGCGGATGGGCGTGGCGCTGGACGAGCCGGTCGAGGCCGCCCGCGCCGAGCTGGAGGCGATGGTCGCGCGGGCCTGCGCCGCCGACCGGTGGCTGCGCCACCACCCGGTCGAGGTGCAGTGGTGGGGCGGCCAGTTCGCCCCGGGCCGGCTCCCGGCGGGCAGCGACCTGCTGCACCGGATGCGCCGCGTGCACCGGGACGTGACGGGCGGGCCGATCCGGGCCGTCTGGGGCGCGACCTACGGCAGCGACCTGCGCCTGATGGCCGCCGCGGGGATCCCGACCCTGCACTACGGCCCCGGCGACGCCCGCCTCGCCCACGGCCCCGACGAGCGGGTGCCGGTGGAGGAGGTCCTCACCGCCGCCCGCACCCTCGCCGCGTTCGCGCTCGACCACTGCGGGGTCGGATGACCCGACCGTCCCGGGGAACCATCGAGCCGTGACCTCCCGCTCCCGGTACCGCGCCGTGCTGATCGGGGCCTCGCTGGGCGGTGTGGAGGCCCTGCAGGTGGTCCTCGGCAGCCTCCGCACCGACCTCGCGGTCCCGGTGCTGGTCACCCAGCACACCGGGCCGCGGCTGAGCACGCTGGACCGGCTGCTGGGGCGGGTGTCCCGGCTCCCGGTCGGGTGGGCCGTGGACGGCGACGAGGCGCAGCCGGGCCGGGTGCACCTGTGCCCGCCCGGGTCGGTGCTGCGGCTCGACCCCGACGGCACGGTGTCCGTCGAGCCCCACGGGCGGCCCTCGTCGTCGACCACGGTGGACGAGATGTTCACCGCGGCCGCGCGGGCGCTCGGCGACGAGGTGCTGGCGGTGGTGCTGACCGGGACGGGCAGCGACGGCACGGCGGGGGCGCGGGCGGTCAAGGAGGCCGGGGGCACGGTCGTCGTGCAGGACGAGCTGACCTCCCTGGCGTTCGGCATGCCGCGTTCGGTGATCGAGGCCGGAGCGGCGGACCTGGTGCTGCCGCTGACGGAGATCCCCGAGCTCCTCGACGGCGTCGTGGGCCGCGGCGAGCGGCTGCCGCTGCCGGAGGTGCTCGCCGCCGAGGCGGTGTTCGCCGCGGGCGGCGAGATGGGCGCGCTGATGGCGGCGACGGACTGGGCGCGCTCCCCGCTGGGGCCGGTGGAGCGCTGGCCCGCGCTGCTGCGCACCACCCTGGCGGTGGTGCTGGCGGCCCGGGTCCCGATGAACGTGCTCTGGGGCCCGGACATGGTCCAGCTCTACAACGACGCCGCGCGCGACATCAGCGGGACGAAGCACCCCGAGATGCTCGGCCGGCCCCTGCTGGTCAGCCTGCCGGAGGCGGCCGCGCACATCGGGCCCCCGCTGCGCGAGGTGTGGCGGACGGGGCAGGGGTGCCTGATCGAGAACCTGCCGCTCACCGTGCACCGCGAGGGGTTCCTCGAGCAGGTGTACGCCACCGTCAGCTACAGCCCGCTGCGCGACGGGGACGCCGTCGTCGGGATCCTCGCGACGCTGGTCGAGACGACCGACCAGGTCCGGGCCAACCGCCGCCTGCGGACCCTGCAGCGGCTCACCGCGGCGACGGCCGACGACCCGGACCGGGAGGGCCTCGCGTGCGAGCGGATGGCCGCGGCGCTGGCGGAGAACCGGCAGGACGTGCCGTTCGCCCTGCTCTACCTGACCGACCGCACCGGCACGGAGCTGAACCTGGCGGCCGCGACGGGCCTGGAGCCCGGCTCGGCGGTCGCCCCGCACCGGCTCACCCCGTTCGAGGGCAGCGCCTGGCCGGCCTCGGCGGTGCTGCGCAGCGGCGAGCCGGTGGTGGTCGACGACCTCGCCACCCGCTTCACCGCCTGGTCGGTGGCCGGCGAGCCCGTGGTGCCGCGCCGGGCGGTCGTGCTGGCGGCCGGGCGGCGCGACGACGGGGCGGTCCCGGCCGTCCTGGTCCTCGGCGTGGGCCCGACGGTCCCGTTCGACGACGACCTCCGCGGCTTCCTGGGGCTGGTCGCCGAGCGGGTGGGCGCGGGCGTGCTGGCCGCCCGCCGGCGCCGGGACGCCCGGGAGCGGATGGCCGCGCTGGCGGCGCTGGGTCGGGCCAAGGACGAGTTCTTCGCCGGGGTCAGCCACGAGTTCCGCACCCCGCTCACGCTCATGCTGCTCCCGCTCGAACAGCTCGTCGAGGCCGCCGACCTGGGCACCGAGCACGCCGCGGCGGCGCGCCTCGCCCACCGCAACGCCCTGCGGCTGCTGAAGCTGGTCAACGCCCTGCTGGAGTTCACCCGGGCCGAGCAGGGCGCGACGTGGGCCCGGTTCGACGACACCGACCTCGCCGCGCTGACCGCGGAGGTGGCCGGCGTGTTCTCCTCCGCCGTGGAGCGCGCGGGCCTGGAGTACGTGGTCGACTGCCCCCCGCTGGGCCGCACCGTGCCGGTGGACCGGGGCATGTGGGAGCAGATCGTGCTCAACCTGGTGTCGAACGCGTTCAAGCACACGTTCACCGGCACGATCACCGTGTCGGTGCGCCTGCAGCGCAACCACGCGCAGCTGGAGGTCGCCGACACCGGCGTCGGGATCGCGGCCGAGGAGATCCCGCACGTGTTCGACCGCTTCCACCGGATCCGCGGGGCCCGGGCCCGCAGCCAGGAGGGCGCCGGGCTCGGCCTCGCGTCGGTGCGGCAGCTCGTGCGGCTGCACCGCGGGTCCGTCCGGGTGCGCAGCACCGTCGGCCGGGGCACCCGGTTCACCGTGTGGCTCCCGCTCGTCCAGCGCCGCCAGGACGGGGAGGCCGCGCCCGACGACCCGTCCGCCCGCCGGGCGCGGCGCGACGCGCACGCCGCCGAGGCCCGGCTGTGGCTGGCCGGACCGGCGGCGGTGCCCGCGCAGGTCGCGGAGGCCGCGGACCCGGACCCCGCGCTGCCGGGCCGGCGGCCGACCGTGCTGCTCGTGGACGACAACCGGGACGTGCGCGACTGCGTCGCCCGGCTGCTCGGCGACCGGTACGCGATCGTCACGGCCGCCGACGGGAAGCAGGCCGTCGCGGCGCTCGCCGACCGCCCGGTCGACCTCGTGCTGGCCGACGTGCTGCTGCCCGAGCTGGACGGCCTGGAGCTGCTCGCCCGGATCCGCGGCGACCCGCGGCTGCGCGCGACACCGGTCGTGCTGCTGACCGCCGTCGCGCATCCGGACGCGGCCGTCGCCGGGCTCGCCGCCGGGGCCAGCGACTACATCGTCAAGCCGTTCACCGCCCGCGAGCTCGTCGCCCGCATCGACGCCCAGCTCGCGCTCGCCGATCTGCGGGCGCACCCGGTCGGCGGCGGGGAGGTTCCTGATCGACGATGAGCGCGGATCGGGGACGACCCGCACGATGTCCGGGCCGGGCGCCCTGGGCCGCCCGCTGCTCGACGTGTCGCCCGCCGGTCAGCGGCCCGTCGGCACCGGTGCGTCCCAGGCGCCCCGGGACGCGGCGGCGCGGGCGTAGGCGGCGAAGTCGCGGGGTGGGCGGCCGAGCACGGCCTCGACGGTGCCGGTGAGCGAGGAGCCGCGGCCGTCCAGCACCGTGGCGAACACGTCGGTGACGGCGGCGGCCAGGTCGTCGGGGACGCCGGCGGCGTGCAGGCCGGCGGTGAACTCCGCGGGCGTGACCCGCCGGTACTCCACCGCCCGCCCCGTGGCGGCGGCGATCTCGGCCACGGCGTCGGCGAAGGTGAGCAGGCGTGGGCCGGTCACCTCGAGGACGCGGCCGGCGTGGCCGTCCTGCGTCAGGGCGGCCACGGCGACGTCGGCCACGTCGTCGGCGTCGACGTAGGGCTCGGTGACCGGCCCGGCGGGCAGCGCGACGGTGCCGCTGCGGACGAGGTCGGCGAAGTCCTTCTCGTCGAAG
>DASVUG010000230.1:0-18893 GCA_036387155.1 Pseudonocardia sp.
CTGCTCGCCGTCGTCCCGCTGCCCGTCGCCCAGGTCACCGCCTGCACGTTCGGCGGAGCCGACCTGGGCACCCTCTACGTCACCACCTCCCGGCAGGGCCTCGACGAGGCCGCCCGCAACGAGCAGCCGCTCGCCGGGGCCCTGTTCGCGGTCGACACACCCGGCGTCCGCGGGCTGCCCGCGCTGGAGTTCGCGGGGTAGGTCAGTCCCGCCACATCGTCACGACGGACAGGCCGGGGTCGACGGCGACCTCGCCCGAGACGGCGAAGCCGAACCGCGCGTAGAACCCGACGTGCTCCGGCTTGCACCCGAGATGGGCGGGAGACCCGTCGCGCAGCGGCGGCATGGCGTGCAGGAGCGCCGACCCGACCCCGTGCCCCTGCCACTGCGGGGCGACGCCGACGTGGAACAGGTACCAGTGCGGCGTCGTCGGCCGGGCGGCCTCCAGGCCGGACCCGAGCCGGGCGAGGTCCGGCAGCCGGGCGCCGGTGGCCCGCAGCATGCCCGGCAGGGCCCGCGCGACCTGCCACGGCCCGGCGGTCCGGTTGCCCGGCGGGTCCCACACCGCCGCGCCCACGACCACGCCGTCGAGCGTGGCGACCTGGTCGACCGCGTCGCGGTAGAGGTGGGTGCGCATCGTCCGGATCAGCGGGGCGAGGCGGCGGCGCCGCCGCTCGGGGTCGGGGAACAGCCACACGTACACCGGCTCGACCTGGAACGCCTCCCCGAGGACGCGCTCGAGCGCCCCGGCGTCCGCCCGCGTCGCCGGCCGCACCTCGATCGTGACCCCGTCACGGTCGTGGCGGTCCGGGCCCCGCCGGGACGGCCGCCGGCCCGTTAGGGTGCCGGTTGACCGCCGAGACGAAGGAGTTGCCGTGGCGCCCCAACCCACCCGTGAGGACCGCTTCAGCTTCGGCCTGTGGACCGTCGGCTGGCCGGCCCGCGACCCGTTCGGCGACGCCACGCGCCCCGCGCTCGACCCGGTCGAGAGCGTGCACCGCCTCGCCGAGCTGGGTGCCTACGGCGTCACCTTCCACGACGACGACCTCGTCCCCTTCGGCAGCTCCGCCGCCGAGCGCGACCGGATCGTGGCCCGGTTCAAGAAGGCCCTCGACGAGACCGGCGTCGTCGTGCCGATGGTGACCACCAACCTGTTCACCCACCCCGTCTTCAAGGAGGGCGGGTTCACGGCGAACGACCGCGCCGTCCGCCGCTTCGCGCTGCGCAAGGTGCTGCGCCAGATCGACCTGGGCGCCGAGCTGGGCGCGAAGACGCTCGTGTTCTGGGGCGGCCGGGAGGGCTCGGAGGTCGACGCCGCCAAGGACGTCCCGGCCGCGCTCGACCGCTACCGCGAGGGCGTGGACCTGCTCGCCGCGTACGTCAAGGAGCAGGGCTCCGGCATGCGGTTCGCCATCGAGCCCAAGCCGAACGAGCCCCGCGGCGACATCCTGCTGCCGACGATCGGGCACGCGCTGGCGTTCATCGCGGAGCTGGAGCACGGCGACATCGTCGGGCTGAACCCGGAGGTCGGCCACGAGCAGATGGCCGGGCTCAACTACACCGCCGGCATCGCGCAGGCCCTGTGGGCGGGCAAGCTCTTCCACATCGACCTGAACGGCCAGAACAGCATCAAGTTCGACCAGGACCTGATCTTCGGACACGGCAACCTGCTCAGCGCCTTCTCCACCGTCGACCTGCTGGAGCACGGCGCACCGGGCGGCGGGCCGACCTACGACGGGCCGCGGCACTTCGACTACAAGCCGCTGCGCGTCGAGGACGTCGAGGGCGTCTGGGCCTCCGCCGCCGCCAACATGCGCACCTACCTGCTGCTCAAGGAGCGGGCCGCGGCGTTCCGCGCCGACCCGGAGGTCGCGGACGCGCTGACGGCCGCGGGCGTCGCGGACCTCGCGACGCCGTCGCTGAAGCCGGGCGAGACCCTCGCCGACCTGGCGGCGGACCGGAGCGCCTTCGAGGACTTCGACGCCGACAAGGCCGGCGAGCGCGCCGGCGGCCACGTCCGCCTCGCCCAGCTCGCGCTGGAGCACGTGCTCGGCGCCCGGGGCTGACGCCCCACGGGTGCATGATCCGTCCGGGCGTGACACCACCGTCGTCCCCGCAGCAGTGGCGTGACGCTCGGACCGATCACGCCGCGCGGACGGGCCCGTGATCGGTCCGGGAGTCGCGCGGCGGTCGTCGGAACGGCCGCGGCGCGACGCCCACGGGGATCACGCCCCGGCGGCGCCGCCCCCGGCCGCGGCGAGGCCGGGCAACGACCGGAACCAGTCGATCGTGCGGCGCAGGCCGTCGGCCAGGTCCACCCGCGGCTCCCAGCGCAGCTCGGTGCGCGCCAGCGTGATGTCGGGGCGGCGGACGGTCGGGTCGTCCTCCGGGCGCTCGACGTGCACCACCGGGCCGCCGGACCCGACCAGCGCGCACACCAGCTCGGCCAGCCCCAGGACCGACACCTCCTGCGGGTTGCCGATGTTCACCGGCCCGGGCAGGCCGGACGCGAGCAGGCGCACGCAGCCCTCGACCAGGTCGTCGACGTACTGGATCGACCGGGTCTGCGACCCGTCGCCCGCCACCGTCAGCGGCTCGCCGGCCAGCGCCTGGCGGACGAACGTCGGCACGGCCCGCCCGTCGTCGGGGCGCATCCGCGGGCCGTGGGTGTTGAAGATCCGCACGATCGCGGTGTCGACCCCGCGGGAGCGGCGGTAGGCCATCGTCGCGGCCTCGGCGAAGCGCTTGGCCTCGTCGTAGACCCCGCGCGGCCCGACCGGGTTCACGTGCCCCCAGTAGCTCTCCGGCTGCGGGTGCACCTGCGGGTCGCCGTAGGTCTCCGAGGTCGACGCGAGCAGGAAGCGCGCCTGCTTCTCCCGGGCGAGGTCGAGCGCGTGCAGCGTGCCGAGCGAGCCCACCCGCAGCGTCTCGACGGGCAGGCGCAGGTAGTCCACCGGGGAGGCGGGCGAGGCGAAGTGCAGCACGGCGTCGACGTCGCCGAGGACCGGGACGCGGTCGGTGACGTCCGCGCGGACCAGCCGGAACGGGCCGAGCTCCCCCAGGTGCGCGACGTTGGCGGCCGAGCCCGTGCAGAGGTTGTCCAGGGCGACGACGGCCCAGCCGTCGTGCAGCAGCCGCTCGCACAGGTGCGAGCCGAGGAACCCCGCCCCGCCCGTCACCACCGCCCGGGGTCGCGCCATCCCGCACCGCCTCCCGTCCCGATCGCGGCCGTCGACCACGGCCGGCTCGGGTCCGAATTCCCGGTGGAGGTCGGCCCAACCACCGGCACACTCACCGCCATGACCACGCGCAGCCGCGTCTCCTCCGGCTCCCCCTTCGAGACGACCATCGGCTTCTCCCGCGCCGTCCGCGCCGGCGACCGCGTCCTCGTCTCCGGCACGGCGCCGGTCTTCCCCGACGGCTCGTGCCCCGCCGACGTCACCGCCCAGGCCCGCCGCTGCTTCGCGATCATCGAGGAGGCGCTGGCGGCGGCCGGCGCCGCGCCGACCGACGTCGTCCGGACCCGGATGTACCTGACCGACCCCGCCGACGCCGACGCCGTCGGGGCCGTGCACGGCGCGGTCTTCGGCGACACCCGCCCGGCCGCGACGATGGTCGCCGTCGCCGCGCTGCTCGACCCGCGCTGGAAGGTCGAGATCGAGGCGGAGGCGATCGTGGCCGAGGCGACCACCGCCGGGTGATCACCGTGAGCGGTGCGGGAGCCGCACCGGCGCGGCGTCGGCACCGACCGCGGCGATCACGCACTATCCCCGCGGCAGGTGCGCCCCGAACAGCGCCGTGAGCGCCTGCCAGTGCCGCTCGTGCGCGGCCGCGTCGAAGGTGCCGTTGTCCGGCACCGCGAACCCGTGCGCGGCCGGGTAGGTCTCCATCGTGTGCTCCACCCCGGCGGCGGCGAGCGCGGCCTCCAGCCGGGCGTACTGCTCCGGCGGGAAGGCCCGGTCGTCCTGCGCGGCGGCGACGTACACGGCCGCCCGCAGGCGGTCGGCCAGGGCGGCCGGGCTCTCCGGGTCGTCCTCGGCGGCCAGGTTCCCGCCGTGGAACGACGCCGCCGCCGCGACCCGGTCGGGGAACCGGGCGGCGACGACCAGCGCCGACCGCCCGCCCATGCAGTAGCCGAACGTGCCGACCCGCGACCCGGACACCTCGGGCCGCCCGGCGAGGAACGCCAGCAGGCCCTCGGCGTCGCGGACGGTCATGTCCGCCGTCACGCTCGTCGCCATCTCCATGAGCCGGGCCCGCTCGGCCGGGTCGGAGAACACCGTGGCCGCGTCGAACGGCCGCCACTGCCCGTGCCGGTGGTACGGGTCCGGCACCAGCACGGCGTAGCCGCCGGCGGCGAGCCGGTCCGCCGCCTCGCGGAAGACCGCGCGCGGCCCGGCAGCGTCGGTGTAGAGGATCGCGGCGGGCACCGGCAGCCCGTCGGCGGGCAGGTGCAGCGTGGCCGGGCAGGGCCCGTCCGGGGTGGGTACGACGACGTCCGTCCAGGGCACGCCGACTTCCTACCAAGGGGTCCACCGGACCGCGCGCCGACCGCCCGACACACACGGACATCAACTGCCGGGAACTACCGTGGCGCCCCATGGCGCTGCGCGACTACCTCGCGACCGAGGTCGCCCTGGACCACGCGGACGGGATCCTGAGCCGGCGGGAGGCCCTGCGGAAGCTCGGGCTGCTCGGGCTCTCGACGGTCGCGGCGTCCAGCCTGCTGGCCGCGTGCGCGACCGATCCGGCCCCCGCCCCCGCGGCCCCGGCAGCCGGTTCCGCTGCGGCGCCGCCGCCGAAGCCCGCCCCCGACTACGACGTCCCCGCGGCCCTCGCCCGCAGCGAGGCGGTCACCTTCCCCGGCGGCACCGGCACGATGTCCGGCGCGTACGCGGCCGCCCCGGACGCCCGCGGCGCGGTGCTCGTGGTGCACGAGAACCGGGGGCTGACCGACCACATCCGGGCCGTCGGCGGCCGCCTCGCCGGCGACGGCTACACGACCCTGGCGCCCGACCTGCTCTCCCGCGCGGGCGGCACGGCCGCCGCGCCCGACGCCACGGCCGCACTCGGCGCGATCAGCGAGGCCGACCTCGTCGCGGACCTGCGCAGCGGCCTGGCGGAGCTGGCCCGGCGCGCACCCGGGACGCCGCTGGCCGCGATGGGGTTCTGCTTCGGCGGCGGCATGGTGTGGCAGCTGCTGGACTCCGGCCCGTCCGACCTCGCCGCGGCCGCCCCCTTCTACGGCCCCGCGCCGGACGCCCCGCGGTTCGCCGGGTCGCGCGCCGCCGTGCTCGGGGTGTTCGCCGAGAAGGACGCGCGGGTCAACGCCGGCAGGGAGAAGCTGGAGTCGGCGCTGAGCACCGCCGGGCTGACCCACGAGCTGGTCACGGTGCCGGGGGTCGACCACGCGTTCTTCAACGACACCGGCGCGCGCTACGACCCGACGGCGGCGGGGCAGATCTACCGGCGCGTCCTCGACTGGTTCGGCACCCACCTCACCCGCTGACCGGGCGCGCCCGGTTCGTCCGTCTCGTGCCGCCGTCGCCCGCCGTACGAGCCCGACGGCGCATTGACAGGTGACGGGGGCCGCGCGGACGCTCGGACCAGCGAGCCCGCCCCACCGCCGCCGGTCCCGTCCGACGTGGTCGGCACCCCGGAGCGCGCTCGCCGGCACCCGAGGCGAGGGGGTACGGCCATGAACGGGCTCGTCCTGCGCAGCGCCGTCGTCGCGGCCCTCGGCGGCCTGCTGTTCGGCTTCGACACCGCCGTCATCTCCGGCACCACCCAGCAGCTCAAGCAGGTCTACGAGCTGAGCGACGCCGGGCTGGGCTTCACCGTGTCGACGGCGCTGCTCGGCACGATCCTCGGGGCGCTGGTGGCCGGGAAGCCGGTCGACGCCTACGGGCGCAAGAAGGTGCTGTTCGCCATCGGCATCCTCTACTTCGTCGGCGCACTGGGCAGCGCGTTCGTCACCAACCTGGCGCTGTTCCAGCTGTTCCGCTTCCTCGGCGGCATCGGCGTGGGCGTCGCCTCGGTCGTGGCCCCGATCTACACCGCCGAGATCGCGCCGCCCGCGCTGCGCGGCCGGCTGGTGGGGCTCGTGCAGTTCAACATCGTGCTCGGCATCCTGCTGGCCTACCTCAGCAACTTCGTGATCGGTCAGCTGCTGCCCGCCGAGATCGCCTGGCGCTGGATGTTCGCCGTCATGGCCGTGCCGGCGGCGGTGTTCTTCCTGCTGCTGTTCACCGTCCCGGAGACGCCGCGGTGGCTGTTCCAGGTCGGGCGGCGGGAGGAGGCCGTCTCGGTCGTCGACCGGACGACGGGCTCGCGCGACGAGGCCGAGCTCGAGGTCCGCGAGATCGAGGAGAGCCTCGCCGCGGAGCAGGGGCAGCGACGGGCGCCGTTCTTCGTGCGGCGCAACCGCAAGGTCATCCTGCTGGCCTTCACGATCGCCGCGTTCAACCAGCTGTCGGGGATCAACGCGATCCTCTACTACGCCCCCGACATCTTCCGCTCGGCCGGTGCGGGCGAGAACGCCGAGCTGGAGAGCGTCGTCATCGGCCTGGTCAACCTGGTCGTCACGATGACGGCGCTGACGGTCATCGACAAGATCGGCCGGCGGCGGCTCATGCTGATCGGCTCGGTCGGCTACCTGGTCAGCCTGGGCGTGCTCGCGGCGGTGTTCTTCGGCTACGAGGGCGAGTTCTCCGGCTTCACCAGCGTGCTGGTCCTGGGCGGGCTCATCGTGTTCATCGCCGCGCACGCCTTCGGGCAGGGCTCGGTGATCTGGGTGTTCATCTCCGAGATCTTCCCGAACCGGATCCGCGGCCGCGGGCAGTCGCTGGGCAGCCTGACGCACTGGGTGTTCGCCGCGGTCGTCTCGGCGGCCTTCCCGGCGATCGCCGGGGCGCTGGGCGGCGGCATGGCGTTCTCGCTGTTCTTCCTGTTCATGGTGGCCCAGCTGGTCTGGGTGCTCAGGGTCATGCCGGAGACCCGCGGGGTGCCGCTGGAGGAGATGGAACGCCGGCTCGGCGTCGAGCTGGGCGCCGGCGACGTGTCCGGGCCGCGGGCGCACTGACCGTCCCGGAGCGGGACGACGAACGGTCGGGGGACAGCGTGCCGGGGGACGTAGGGTTCCGCTCATGACGCTCGCCGAACGCCAGCCGGTCGACCTGCGGGAGGTGCTGCGCACCACCTGCGCGGCGTCGCCGGTCGAGGCGATCGACGTGATGGCGGACGGCCTGGCCACGCTGACCGACGCCACCGAGGTCCAGTTCCTCATCACGAACGTCACGCACCGCGCGATGGTGCGCTTCGCCGGTTCCGACGCCAACGCCGCCCGCGCCCGGCAGGAGGACGGCCGGGTGCCGGTCGTGCCGCTGACGGGCACGGAGTACGAGCAGGTGCTGCGCCGCCAGCAGGTCGTCCGGGTGCCCGAGCGGGGCGGCGAACGGATCATGGTGCCGGTGACGGAGAGCGGCGACGCCCTCGGCGTGATCGACGTGCGGCTGCCGCGGCAGGCCGACGCGCGGGCCTTCGCCGACATCAGCTCGGTGGCCGAGGCCCTCGCCCGGGTCGTCGTCGCCAGCCGCCGGCACTCCGACCTCATGGACTGGGCGCAGGACACCTCGCCGTTCTCCCTGGCGGCGGAGATCCAGCGGCGGCTGCTGCCCGGCTCGTACACCTGCGAGACCGAGCGGTTCACCGTCGCCGGCTGGCTGGAGCCCGCGAACGCCGTCGGCGGCGACACCTTCGACTACTCCCTGGACCGCGACACCCTGCACCTGTCGGTCACCGACGCCGTCGGCAACGACGTCAACGCCGCCCTGCTCGCCAGCGTGCTGCTGGGCAGCCTGCGCAACAGCCGCCGCCGCGGCGCCGGCCTCGGCGCACAGGCCCGCGCGGCGAACGACGCGCTGGCGGGGCACGCGCACATCGGGCAGTTCGTGACCGGCCAGCTCGCCCGGCTGGACCTGCACACCGGCGGCATGACGTTCGTCAACGCGGGGCACCCGCTGCCGCTGCTCGTGCGGGACGGGCGCGTCGAGGAGATCCCGCTGGAGATCGACATGCCGTTCGGGCTGTTCGCGGGGAGGGAGTTCCGCGTGCAGTCCGTCGAGCTGCGGCCCGGCGACCGGGTCGTGCTGCTCACCGACGGCATGCTCGAGCGCAACGCCGAGGACCTCGACCTGCCCGCCATGCTGACCCGCGGGGCCGGCGCGCACGCCCGGGAGCTGGTCTACGAGCTGGCCGAGACGGTGCTGGGCGCCACCGGCGGCTCGCTCGAGGACGACGCCACCGTGCTGTGCCTGGACTGGCGCGGCGCCCCCCACGACGGACCGGACCGCCCCGACCGCGAGGAGTGACATGTTCGCGACGACCCCGAGCCGCACAGCGACCCGGACCCGCCCCACCCCGTTCGTCTACGACCGCCCGGCGGAGATCCTCGCGGTGCTGCAGCACGCCCGGGCGATCGTCGAGGCCGGGTGGGTGCAGAACCGCTGGACCGCCACCCGCCCCTCCCCCGCCGCCACGCCCGGGCCGGCCGCGACGGCCGTCCGGGAGGTGGACGGTGGCGCCGTCGCGAGCGCCTGCGTCGTCGGCGCGGTGGCGCTCGCGGTCCGCGCCCGCGACCCGCGCGCCGACCTCGCCGTCACCACCGGCCCGGCCCTGGCCCACCTGTGGGACGCGGTGCACGGTGCCGGGCCGGGCCGGCGCGGTGCCGCCGGCCGGGCCGCCCCGCCCCACGAGCGGGTCGCCCGGATGCGGGAGCTGGCCCGGTGGAACGACGAGCGCGGCCGCACCCGCGCCGACGTCGTCGCCGCGCTGGACCGGGCCGCCGCCCGGGTCGTCGCGCTGGCCGTGGACCCGGTGCGGACCTAGCGGGCCCGACCGCCGGGCTCCGTCAGTCGTCCGGGCCGGCCTGCCCGCGGAGACGCCGCTGCAGGTGGGACAGCGACGCCCGGAGCGCCTCCACCTCCTCCGGGCTCGTCAGCTCGGCCCAGTGCGCCTCGACACGTCGCCCGGCGGTGACCGCGACCGAGCGGACCGCGAGGCCGCGGTCGCTGAGGAACACGAGGCGGGCCCGCCGGTCGCGGGGGTCGGGCCGCCGCACCACGTACCCGGCCCGCTCGAGCTGCTCGACGGCCTCGGCCATCGACTGCTTGCGCATGTGGGCGAGCCGCGCGAGCTCGCTGACCTGGATCCCCTCGGCCGGGATCCAGGGCAGGACGTTGGCGTGCGCGGCGCGGATGCCGTCCAGCCCCGCGGCCTGCAGGTCGACGTCCACGTCCTCGCCCCAGTACTGGGCGAGCAGCCGGAGCAGGAGACCGAGCGGCGGGCCCGGAACGGCACGGTCGTCCATGACTAGACAGGCACCTGTCTGTTACGGTGGTCAGGTACCTGTCAATGTACCCGGCCGACCGCAGGGAGCCCGCGATGGCCAGCGTGGACGTGCTCGACTCGACCATGACCTACCTCGACGCCGGCACGGGGACGCCGTTCGTGTTCCTGCACGGCAACCCCACCTCCTCCTACCTGTGGCGCAAGGTCCTGCCCCGGGTCGGGCCGCCCGCGCGGCTGCTGGCGCCGGACCTGATCGGCATGGGCGGGTCGGGCAAGCCGGATATCGCGTACCGCTTCGGCGACCACGCGCGCTACCTCGACGCGTGGTTCGACGCGCTCGACCTGACCGGCGTGGTCCTGGTGGGCCACGACTGGGGCGGGGCGCTCGCCTTCGACTGGGCCCGCCGCCACCCGCACCGCGTCCGCGGTGTCGCGTTCCTGGAGGCGATCGTCAAGCCGATGACGTGGGCCGAGTTCCCCGACGGCGCTCGCGAGCTGTTCCGCCGGATGCGCACGTCCGGCGAGGGCGAGGCGATGGTCCTGGAGCAGAACCTCTTCCTGCGGGACCTGCTCCCGCGCACCGTCGCGTCCGGCCTCGACGACCACGACCGGGCCGCCTACCTGCGGCCCTACCCCACGCCGGAGAGCCGCCGGCCGCTGCTCGCCTGGCCGCGGGCGATGCCGCTCGACGGCGAGCCCGCCGACGTCGTGGACCGGATCGAGGCCTACGACGCGTGGCTGGGCAGCACCCCGGACGTACCCAAGCTCCTGCTCACCTTCGACTCCCACCCGACGCTCCTCGTCGGCCCGGCCCTGGTCGAGTGGTGCCGGGCGCACGTCGCGGGCCTGGAGGTCGAGCACTGCGGAGCAGCCGCGCACCATGCGCCGGAGGACCGCCCCGAGGCCATCGCGTCGGCGCTGTCGGCCTGGGCCGACCGGCACGGGCTCCGCAGCTGACGCCGCGACCGCCCGTCGGAGCGGGTCAGGTGGCGCCCGGCCCCACGTACCCGGGCCCTCCGAGCCGCAGGTCCGCGACCACCGCCGCGTGGTCGGACGGCCACACCCCGTCCCGCGGCCGGTCCCCCGCCACCCACGCGCCCGCCACCTGCACCGCGCCCGTCGCGCGCGGCGCGCCGACCAGGACGTAGTCGATCCGCGCGTCGGGCTCGCCGGTCGCCGCCGCGTGCGGGTTGGCCCGGCTCCAGGTGATCCCGCGGTCGCCCGGGGCGGCGTAGCGCCAGGCGTCGACGAGCAGCAGGTCCGGCACGGAGGGCTCGGTCAGGAAGCCCTCCAGGAGGCGGACCTCGTCGGACTCGGGCACGGCGTTGAGGTCGCCGGTCACCACCGGCGGCAGGGTGCCGGCCTGCGCGGCGACCAGCGCCGCGACCGCCCGGACCTGCCTGCACCGCAGCGCCGACCGGCCCGGGAAGGCGCTGAGCTGGGTGGTGAAGAACGGCAGGACGCCGGCGGGGGTGTCCCGCGCGGCGTGCAGGACGGTGCGCCCGTCGGGGGGGCCGGTGGGTGCGGGCAGGTCGGCGTGCGCGGCCGCCACGACCGGCCAGCGGCTGAGCACCGCGTTCCCCATCGCCACGGTGTCGTCGCCGATGCGCCGCTGCCAGCGCTGCGGCGCCGGGGAGGGCCACCACGTCCAGGCCAGTCCCAGACGGGCGGCCAGCAGCGCCGCGGCGTTGCGGCCGTCCGGGGTCGCCCACACCTCCTGCAGGCCGACGACGTCCGCCCGGACCTCGTCCAGCACGGCGGCGACCAGGTCGAGCCGGCGGGCCCAGTCGCCGAAGCGCCACCACAGGTTCCAGCTGACCACCCGGCAGGCCGTCCCGGGCCGGGGCTCCGGCCCGCCGGGGAGCGGCGACGGCGCGCCGGGCGGCGTCAGCCCTTCTTGACCCGCCACGCCCGCTCGAAGGGCAGCCGCCACGCGTTCGGCGCGATCAGCTGGTGGATGGCGTTCGGGCCCCAGCTGCCCTGCGGGTAGAGCTTCACCGGCGGCGGGTCGTCGAGCAGCGCCTGGGACCGCTCCCAGAGCGACTCGATGCCGTCCGCGGTGGTGAACAGCGTGTGGTCGCCGCGCATGGCGTCGAGGATCAGCCGCTCGTAGGCCTCCAGGACGTCCCCGGCGCGGTCGGTCTCCTGCGTGGAGAACTGCATCGACAGCTTCTCCAGCCGCATCCCGGGCCCCGGCCGCTTGCCGTAGTACGACAGCGACACCCGCGACTCCTCGGCCAGGTCGAAGGTGAGGTGGTCCGGGCCCTGCGCGCCGACCCCGGAGTTCGACGGGAACATCGAGCGCGGCGCCTCCTTGAAGGCGATCGAGATGATCCGCTGCCCCTCGGCCATCCGCTTGCCGGTGCGCAGGTAGAACGGCACCCCCGCCCACCGCCAGTTGTCCAGGCGGACCTCCAGGGCGATGAAGGTCTCGGTGTCGGAGTCGCGGTTCACCCCGGGCTCCTCGCGGTAGCCGCCGTACTGCCCGCGCACCACGTTGCGGACGTCGATGGGCAGCATCGAGCGGAAGACCTTGTTCTTCTCCTCGCTGATCGCCCGCGGCTCCAGCGCGGTGGGCGGCTCCATCGCCACGAACGCCATCACCTGCATCAGGTGCGTGACGACCATGTCCTTGTAGGCGCCGGTGGCCTCGTAGAAGCTGGCGCGCTGGTCCAGCCCGAGGGTCTCGGGGATGTCGATCTGGATGTGGTCGATGAAGTTGCGCTGCCAGATCGGCTCGAACAGGCCGTTCGCGAAGCGGAACGCGAGGATGTTCTGCGCGGCCTCCTTGCCGAGGAAGTGGTCGATCCGGAAGATCTGCGTCTCGTCGAACACCGAGTGCACGAAGTCGTTGAGCCGCACCGCGCTCTGCAGGTCGTGCCCGAACGGCTTCTCCATCACGACGCGGGCGTTGTCGGCCAGGTCCGCGTCGCGCAGCATGGCGATCACCGCCTCGGCGGCCTTCGGCGGCACCGACAGGTAGTGCAGCATCCGGGCACCCGGCCCGAGCAGCGCCGCCGCCTCCTTCACCCCCGACGCCAGACCCTCCGGTCCGAGCTTCTGCGGCACGTAGGTCAGCCGCTCGGCGAACCGCCGCCACGACTCGTCGTCGATCTGGTGGGTGCCGAAGCTCGTGACCGCCTTCTGGGCGAGGTCGCGGAACTCGTCGGTCGTCAGGTCGTCCATCGCCGTGCCCACGATGCGGATCTCGGGGGCGAAGTTCGAGGACTGGTTGAGGTAGGCCAGGCCCGGCAGCAGCTTGCGCTTGGCGAGGTCCCCGGTGGCACCGAACAGCACGATGACGTGCGGGGCCAGCGGGTCCGTCCCGCGCGAGCGGGGGCGGGCGTCGGGCGCCGGGTAGGCGATGGTCTGGGGCCGGTCGGACACGCTCGCTCCTTGCAGGTCGGTGACGGTGCGTCCCCCGGACGCGTCGCTGGGCGAGGACCTGCCCGAACCCTAACCAGTCCCCGGCGGGGGCACCACGGCTGAGCCCGCGGCCGGCGTCCCCCGCCGGACGCGGGTGGGCGTGACCCGGGCGGGCCTGGGGAACACCGCGCGAGTTCCGTACCCGACGAGAGGTGACCTGATGTCCGACCTGCGCCCCGGCGTGCTGTTCGACGTGGACGGAACCCTGCTCGACACGAACTACCTGCACGTGCTCGCCTGGTGGCGGGCCTTCGTCGACACCGGCCACGGGCCGCAGCCGATGGACCGCATCCACCGCGCCATCGGCATCCCGAGCGAGGGGCTGGTCCGCCACGTGCTCGGGAGCGAGCCCGAGGACCTGGACGAGATCGTCGAGGCGCACAGCCGCCGCTACGAGCCCCTGCGCGACGACGTGGAGCCCTTCCCCCGCGTGGCCGACCTGCTGCACACCTGCGCCGACCGCGGCGCGGCCGTCGTCCTCGCGACCAGCGGCAAGTCCGCCGACCTCGACTGGATGCAGCCGGCGATCGGGGCGGAGGACGTCCTCGCGGGCGCCACCACCTCCGAGGACGTCGACGAGGGCAAGCCCGCGCCGGACCTGCTCACCACCGCGATGCGCGACCACGGGCTCGACCCCACCGCCACCGTCGTGGTCGGCGACACGGTCTGGGACGTCGAGGCCGCGGTCAAGGCGGGCCTGCCCTGCATCGGCCTGGCCTGCGGCGGCATCAGCGCCGCCGAGCTGACCGAGGCCGGCGCCACCGCCGTCTACGCCGACCCGGCCGCGCTGCTCGACGCCTTCGACGACTCGCCGCTGGGCCGGATCACCGGCTGACGCCTCACCGCCGCCCCGCCGCCCGGGTGTGCTCGAAGATCAGGTTGGTCTCCGTCGCGGCGACGTCGGGGTCGCGGTTGAGGTGCTCGGCGACGAAGTCGCGCAGGTCCGCGGTGCTGCCGACGGCGACGTGGAGCAGGTAGTCGTTCACCCCGGCGACGAAGTACACGTCGAGCACCTCGGGCAGCCGCCCCATCCGCGTCACGAACGGGCCCATGCTGCCCCGCGCGTGCCCGGCGAGCCGGACGGCGATCATGGCCTGCAGGTCGCGCCCCAGCGCGGCGGGCTCGATGTCGGCGTGGAAGCCGCGGATCACCCCGCGCTCGCGCAGCGCCCGCACCCGGGCCAGGCACGTCGACGGGGCGACGCCGACCCGTTCGGCGAGGGCGTTGTTCGGGATCCGGGCGTCGACGGCCAGCTCGTGCAGGATGGCCCGGTCGACGGCGTCGAGCGGGCGTCGAACGTCGTTCGCCCCGGGGGCCCGGTCGGCACCCCGTTCCGCACGAATCGCCGTCATGGCCGCAGCTTATCGAATTATCTGCAGGACCGTTGCTGTCCGACGACGACTTCTTCACACTGGACCGACACCGCCGAGCCGAGGAGCGCACCGTGAAGGTCGGGATCCCCACCGAGGTCAAGAACCGCGAGGACCGGGTCGCCCTGACCCCCGCCGGGGTGCACGAGCTGACCGCGCACGGCCACGAGGTGCTCGTGCAGTCCGGCGCCGGCGCCGGCAGCGCGCTGTCCGACGAGGAGTTCGCCGCCGCCGGCGCCCGCCTGGTCGACGACCCGGACGCGGTGTGGGGCGAGGCCGACCTGCTCCTCAAGGTCAAGGAGCCCGTCGCCGAGGAGTACCACCGCCTGCGCAAGGGCCAGGTGCTGTTCACCTACCTGCACCTGGCGGCGTCGCGGGAGTGCACCGACGCGCTGCTCGACTCGGGCGTCACCGCGATCGCCTACGAGACCGTCCAGCTCCCCGACCGCTCGCTGCCGCTGCTCGCCCCGATGAGCGAGGTCGCCGGCCGGCTCGCCCCGCAGGTGGGCGCCTACCACCTCATGCGCGCCGGCGGCGGGCGCGGCGTGCTCATGGGCGGGGTGCCCGGCGTGCCGGGCGCGGACGTCGTCGTGCTCGGCGGCGGGGTGTCCGGCCAGAGCGCGGCGACCATCGCCCTGGGCATGGGCGCCGAGGTCACCCTGCTCGACCTGAGCCTGCCCAAGCTCCGCGACATCGACGCCCGGTTCGGCGGCCGCATCCGCACGGTGAGCTCGAACGCCTTCGCGGTGGAGCGGGCCGTCGAGGTCGCGGACCTCGTCATCGGGGCCGTGCTCGTGCCCGGCGCGAAGGCGCCGAAGCTGGTGAGCAACGAGCTCGTGGCCCGCATGCGCCCCGGCTCGGTGCTGGTCGACATCGCCATCGACCAGGGCGGCTGCTTCGCCGACTCCCGGCCCACCACGCACGACGACCCGACCTACACCGTGCACGACACCGTCTTCTACTGCGTCGCGAACATGCCGGGCGCCGTGCCGCGCACCTCGACGTTCGCGCTGACGAACGCGACCCTGCCCTACGTCGTCGCGCTGGCGCAGAAGGGCTGGCGGGACGCGCTGCGCGCCGACGCCGCGCTCGCCCACGGCCTGTCGACGCACGAGGGCGCGCTGCTGAGCGAGGAGGTCGCCACGGCCCACGACCTCCCGGTCACCGGGCTGGACACCGTCCTGGCGTGATCGGGTGACCGGGTGACCGGCACCGCCCGGCATGCCAGCGATGTGGCACTGCTGGCACTGCGTGCCAGCAGTGCCACATCGCTGCCACCCTGCTGCGACCCCACCAACCGCACTACCGTGGCCCCATGGGGCAGCGACGGCTCGTGGTCATCGGCGGTGACGCGGCGGGCATGAGCGCCGCCAGCCAGGCGCGGCGGCGCAAGGGGCCCGACGAGCTGGGGATCGTGGCCTTCGAGCGCGGCGCCTTCAGCTCCTACTCCGCGTGCGGCATCCCGTACTGGATCAGCGGCGCGGTCGAGCACGCGGAGGAGCTGATCTCGCGGTCGCCCGAGCAGCACCGGCGCAACGGGATCGACCTGCGGATGCACACCGAGGTCGTCTCGATCGACCTGGACCGGCGGACGGTGCGGGCGCGTGAGGGTGACGGCGGGCGGGAGTACGACGAGCCGTTCGACGACCTGGTCTACGCCACGGGCAGCGTCCCGATGCGCCCGCCCGTGCCGGGCATCGACGCGCCGGGGGTGTTCGGCGTGCAGACCCTCGACGACGGCGCGGCGTTGCGCGCGGCGCTGGACGGCCCGGCTCCGGGCGGGGGCCCGGTGCAGCGGGTCGTCATCGTCGGCGGCGGCTACATCGGGCTCGAGGTGGCCGAGGCGTGCCAGATCCGCGGGCTGGACGTCACCGTCGTCGACCGCTCCGCGACACCGGTGATCACCTTCGACCCGGACGTCGGGGAGTTCATCGCGGACGCCGTGCGCAAGCTCGGGATCGGCCTCGTGCTCTCCGACGGGGTCGCCGAGATCGAGACGGGGCGGGACGGCCGCGCGACCGGCGTGCGGACGGCCTCGGGCCGGCACCTGCCGGCGGACGTGGTGGTGCTCGGGCTCGGGGTGCGCCCGAACGTCGCCCTCGCCCGCGACGCCGGCGTGCCGCTCGGCCCCTCCGGCGGGATCGCGGTGGACCACCGCATGCGCACGCCGGTCGAGGGCGTCTGGGCGGCGGGCGACTGCGTGGAGTCGGTCCACCGGCTCTCCGGGCAGCGCGTCGTCGTCGCGCTGGGCACGCACGCCAACAAGCAGGGCCGGGTGGCGGGGATCAACCTCGGCGGCGGCTACGCCACGTTCCCCGGGGTGATCGGCACCGCGATCACCAAGCTGTGCGACCTGGAGGCGGCCCGCACGGGGCTCTCGGAGCGCGAGGCCGAGCGGGCGGGCTACCGGTTCGTCACGGCCGTCGCCGACTCGACGACGAAGGCGGGCTACTTCCCGGGCAGCGCGCCGATCCGGCTCAAGCTGATCGCCGAGCAGGGCTCGGGGCGGCTGCTCGGCGCCCAGATCGTCGGCCGTGAGGACGCCGCGAAGCGGATCGACGTACTGGCCACGGCGATCTGGAACGAGATGGACGTCGAGGAGATCCTCGGGCTCGACCTCTCCTACGCCCCGCCGTTCTCCCCGGTCTGGGACCCGGTGCTGATCGCCGCCCGCAAGGCGGCCGACGCGGTGGTGGCCGAGCGCCGGGGCTGACCGGTCAGCGGTGGGGCGTGGGGTCTTCCGCCCGTGGTCGGTCGATCGCCTCACCCGGTCGAACGGGGTGGGGAGACGCGGCGAACGGCAGAGCCGGCTGCGCGCCGGGCGCGCCCTCGATCGCGAGCATCTCCCTCTTCGTGGTGACCCCGCCGCTCGCGGAGAACCCCCCTGCCTTTCCCCCCGCGGCGAGCACGCGGTGGCACGGCACGACGGGAGCGAAGGGGTTCTTCGCCATCGCCTGCCCCACGGCACGCGCCGAGCCCGGCGAACCCGCGCGCGCCGCGACGTCGCCGTAGGTGAGCGTCGATCCCGGCGGGATGGCGCGCACGACGGCGTACACCTTCCGGTGGAACGGCGGCACACCCTCCATGTCCAGGTCGACGCCCGTCAGGTCGACGGCTCTTCCTTCGAGCAGGGCGACGATGCCGTCGATCGCGCGCGCCACGCGGTCAGGGGGCGCGGCTTCCCGGGCCTCGGGGAAGAGGGCGCCGAGGCGCGCCCGCGTCGCCGCCTCGCTCGCCTCGGGGAGTTGCACGCCGCGGACGGCGCCGCCGCGCCACACGATCCCGCAGCAGCCGATGGTGGTGGCGAAGAGCGCGAAGCCCGTGGCGTCCGGCGCCATCGGCGGTCTCCCTCCGTCCGAGCTCACTTCCCCGGTGCCGCCGGACCGGAGAGCCCGGTGATGGGCCAGCGGATCTCGATCGGGACGTCCGGCGTCCCGGTACCGGTGAGGATCGTCGCGTAGAGCTCGCAGATCGGCGCGGTCGGGTGGGCCGTCGCGTTGCGGGCGACCCACGCGCCCAACACACCGTACGTGTCCGCGACGGTCGGAAATCCTGTCGTGTGGGTCATGGCCGCCCATCGGAGCGACGGCATCTCCGCGATACGGAGATCGCCGTGCTCCTCCACCCAGAACGGTTCCCGGATCGTCACGAAGGCCGATACCTCTTCGTAGGCGTCGTCCTGCAGCGGGCCGTAGAGCGCCCCCACGATCGCGTCGTCGGCGAGCGGATGCGGCACCGCACCGGTCAGGATCCGGGCGCTGTCCTCCAGCCATCCCCACAGCGACGCGGAGGGCACCCGAGCCGACCGTTCGAGGGTGAGCGCGTTGTCGGTGGTGAACACGCGCGCCGGGGTCACGGCTGCTGGCGCGCCGTCCTGGAGTGCCGCCACGATGCGCTCCACCTCCGCGAGACGTTCGACCATCGCGATCTCGTGCTGGTCGAGCAGGTTCCTCGTCGTGGCCGGGTCCCGGGCCGTGAGGATCCGGTGCACCATCGGCAGGGGGACATCGAGTGCGCGCAGACGGACGATCGCGACCGCATCAGCCAGCTGGTCGACGGAATAGGCGCGGTATCCCGTCGTGCCGTCCACCTCGGCCGGCACCAGCAGACCCGACTGGTGGTAGTTCCGCAGGGTCCGTACCGAGATCGAGCTCGCGCGGGAGAACGCGCCTATCGGAAGTAGCTGGTCAGCCGTCACGGAGCAGCCCGTCGTGTGAACGTCACGTCCAGCGGCAGCGACATCGGCCCGACGGGCTCACCCGGCGACGATGCAGAACTCGTTGCCCTCCGGGTCCTGCATCGTGGTCCAACCGTCGTGCCGGGCGACCAGGCTCGCGCCGAGGGACCTCGCGTGTCGCTCTGCCGCGTCCAGGTCGGACACGCCGAGGTCGAGGTGCACGCGATTCTTGGCGGTCTTCGCCTCGGGTACCAGGTTGAAGGCAAGGTCGACGGCTCCGGGACGCTCGACGGTGGCATGTTCCGTGCTGGCACCGTCGCCGACGGTGCCACCTGCGATCGCCGCCCAGAAGGCGGCTGCGGCGGCGGGATCGGCTGTGTCGACGACGACGGAGGTGGCCAGGACCGGTTTCGCGGTGGACATGCAGGCACCCTCGACCCTCCAACTGCTGGAGGGTCAAGCGGACCTACCCGCAGTGTCGTCCGGTCGCCCGGGCCGGTGCGGTCGGGCCGGCCCGGCGCCACCGGAACGACACCCCCGCCGTCGACGGTCACGGTCGAGCCGTCACGTCG
>DASVUG010000231.1:0-2575 GCA_036387155.1 Pseudonocardia sp.
GCGGGTGGGGGCCGGGTCCACCGGGGGCCGGGGCGGGCGCACCACGCGCCGGTCGGTGACGATCGCGGTGATCAGCTCGGCCGGGGTGACGTCGAACGCCGGGTTCAGGGCGGTGGCGCCGTCCGGGGTGGTGCGCACCCCTGCGAACGCGCACACCTCGGCGGCCCCGCGGTCCTCGATGGGGATCGCGCCGCCGGTCGGCGTGGTCGGGTCCACGGTGGTCTCGGGGGCCACGACCAGGAACGGCACGCCGGCGTGCGCGGCGCCCAGCGACAGCGCGAAGGTGCCGATCTTGTTGGCGGTGTCGCCGTTCGCGGCGATCCGGTCCGCACCGACCAGCACCGCGTCCACCCCGCCCCGGGCCAGGGTCATGGCCGCGGCCGAGTCGACGAGCAGGTCGCACGGCGCGCCCATCCGGTCGAGCTCCCACGCGGTGAGCCGGGCGCCCTGCAGCAGCGGCCGCGTCTCGCAGACCAGCGTGCGCTCCAGCCGGTTCTCCGCGTGCAGCCGCTCGACGACGCCGAGCGCGGTGCCGTGCTCGACGGCGGCCAGCGTCCCGGTGTTGCAGATGGTCATGACGGTGAGCCGGTCGCGGCCCGGGCACAGCTCGTCGAGCAGGTCGACGCCGCGGCGGGCCATCGCGCGGCACGCCGCGATGTCGTCGTCGCGCAGGCGCAGCGCCGCGGCGAGCGCGGCCTCCGGCCCGCCCGTCCGGTACGCCGCCAGCGCCAGGTCCACCCCCGAGGCCAGGTTGACCGCGGTGGGCCGGGCCGCGCGCAGCGCCGCGACCGCCTCCTCCACGGCGCTGCCCGGCAGCGTGGCGGCGGCGAGCGCGACGCCCATCGCGCCGGCGACCCCGAGGGCGGGCGCCCCGCGCACCGCCAACCGGGCGATCGCGTCCACCAGCTGGTCCGGCGTCCGGACCTCGAGCTCGACCAGCTCCGCGGGCAGCCGGGTCTGGTCGATCAGGCGGATGTGCCCCACCGGCGGGCCGGACACCCAGTCGATCGCGCGCATGCGGTTCGTGCCCATCGTCGGCGGATCAATTCGAGTAGATTTCGGGTAGATAGTGGCCGACGGCCGCGGGGCCGTCAAGAATCCCCGCACGTCGGGACGCCCGTTCGCCGACGTCGGCGACGGTCGTCGCCATCCCGACGTGACGTGCTAGCGCGGGCACCCGCACGACGCCCGCAGGACCAGCTCGCCCGACACGACCTCGTGGGACGCCGGCGACGTCGGCGCCCGGAGCAGCAGCGCCACGGCCGTCTCGGCCATGGCGGCGATCGGTTGCCGGACCACCGTCAACGGCGGGTGGGTGTACTCGGACTCCGCGGTGCCGTCGAAGGCCACGACGGCCAGGTCCTCGGGGACCCGGAGCCCGGCCTCGTGGGTGGCGCGGAGGACCCCGACGGCCTGGAGGTCGGACGAGGCGAAGAGGGCCTCGGGGGTCCGGCCGGTGGCGATCAGGCCGGCCATCGTCGCGTGCCCGCCCTGGCGGGTGAAGCCGGCGTGGTGGACCCGGCCGGAGGTCGCGTGCCCCGCCCGCTCCATGGCGCGCCGCCACCCGGCCTCGCGGTCCGCCGCCACGGCGACGTCGCCCGGACCGGCGAGGCAGTCCACCGCGAGCCCGTGGTGCTCGACGAGGTGGCGGGTGGCGGCGTCGGCGCCGGCGACGTTGTCGACGAGCACGCTCGAGAAGGACGAGCCGTCGGGTGCGCGGTCGAGCAGGACGACCGGCGTGGTTCCCACGGCCGCGGCGTCGACCCCGTCGCCGGAGGCGACGCTGATCAGCAGCAGCCCGTCGACCTGGCGGTCCAGCAGCGCGTCGAGCTGCGCGCGTTCCCGTTCCCGGTCGTTGTTGGAGTTGGCGAGGACGAGCGCGTGCCCCGCGCGGTAGGCGACGTCCTCGATCGCCCGCGCGAGCTCGGCGAAGAACGGGTTGCTGTTGTCGGGCACGAGCAGCCCGAAGGTCTCGGTCCGCCGGACCTTGAGCGCGCGGGCCACCGCGTTGGGCCGGTAGCGGAGCTCCTCGATGGCGGCGAGCACCCGCTCGCGGGTGTCCGGGGCCACCCCGCGGGGACCGTTGTTGAGCACGTAGCTCACGACGGCGTTGCTCACGCCGGCGCGGCGGGCGACGTCGGCGCGCGTGACGGCCCGGCCCTCCTGACGGCTCAAACCGGGCTCCTGACCGCGCTCGTCCCCGACGGCTGCCAGGCTATCCACCCGAGTAGACCCCAGCATCGGCTGGTCGGGGCCCCGGGCGTCACCGGCCCGTCGGACGAGCCGCGGCGGGCCGGCGACCCTCAGACCATCCCGCCCGACGCGCCGATGCGCTGTCCGGTGACCCACCCCGCCTGCCAGGAGACCGTGGTGCGCGAGCGCTCCCCGTAGCTCGCCCTCGTCGGTCGTCGCCCGCCGCCGGGGGCCCCCGACCCCGCCGGCGCCGACCGCACGGCGCTGCTGCTGGACGTCGGCGACGCCGTGGCCGTCCTCGGCGGGCGCTCCGGCCCGGACGTCGGCACCGGCCCGGCTGCGCGCCGCCGGCGCCCGGGCGGGGAGCGCCCTGTCGCTCTAG
>DASVUG010000232.1:0-4407 GCA_036387155.1 Pseudonocardia sp.
ACGCCGTACATGCCGTCGTGGTCGGTGAGCGCCAGCGCGTCCAGCCCCAGGCGGGCGGCCCGCTCGACCAGCTCCTCGGGGTGGCTCGCGCCGTCGAGGAAGCTGAAGTTCGAGTGGCAGTGCAGCTCGGCGTACGGGACGCGCGGCGGCGCCGGCCCGGCGTCGGCGGGGGGCGGCCGGTAGGGCTCGCGCTTGCGCGACCACGCCGGGGCGTCGCCCCCGTCGGCCTCCGGACCGCCCGTGAGACTCGACCCGGACCGGCCGGAGAGCGCGGCCTCCAGCACGGACCAGGGCACGTCCGGGTTGCTCCATCCCATGCCGGGGACTGTAGTCGAACACGCGTTCGAACAGCGTCCGCCGGACGGAGTTGTCCACAGGCCGCGACGACGGTAGGTCCGTCACACACCCACCGTCCTACGCTCGGCCCATGCGCCTCCTGACGTCGGTCCTGGCGGTCGCCGTCGTGGGCCTGGCGGCGGCCTGCTCGTCGGCGACGGCGCCGACGGCGCCGCCACCCCCGGCCGCGCCGAGCGCCGCACCGAGCGCGGACCCGGGGCTGCCCGCCCGGCTCGCGGGCGCCGTGACCGGCGACGGCGCCTTCCGCCACCTGGAGGAGCTGCAGCGCATCGCCGACGCCAACGGCGGCAACCGGGCGCTGGGCACGCCGGGCTACGACGCGAGCGTGGAGTACGTCGCCCGGACGTTGCGCGACGCGGGCTACACCGTGGACACCCCCGAGTTCCGCACCCGCTCCTTCAGCGTGGAGGACGCGCGCCTCACCGTCGCCGGCGCCACGGTCACGACGTCCGCGCTCGGGTTCTCCCCGGCCACGCCCGCGGGCGGGCTCACCGCTCCGCTCGCGGTGCTGCCGCAGGACGAGACGTCCGGGTGCGAGGCCGCCGACTTCACCGGCGTGCCCGCCGGGGCCGTGGTGCTGGTGCGGCGGGGGACGTGCCCCTTCGGGGTGAAGTCGACCACCGCGGCCGCGGCGGGGGCGGCGGCGGTGCTGGTGGCGAACAACCAGGACGGGCCGCTGGACCAGGCGACCCTCGGCGACGTCACCGGCGCCCTGCCCACCGCCGGGCTGAGCCGGGCCGACGGCGACGCGCTCGCCGGGCGGGCGGGCGCGCCGGTGAACCTCGTGCTCGCCACGACCACCGAGGAGACCCGCAGCCGCAACGTCGTCGCCCAGACCAGCACCGGCAACCCGGACAACGTGGTCATGGCGGGCGCGCACCTGGACTCCGTGCAGGCCGGGCCCGGGATCAACGACAACGGGTCGGGCACCGCGACGCTGCTGGAGACGGCCGCGAAGCTGGGCGCCGCCCCCGCGGTGACCAACGCCGTGCGCTTCGCGTTCTGGGGCGCTGAGGAGGAGGGCCTGATCGGCTCGACGAACTACGTCCGCGGCCTCTCCCCCGCGGACCGGCAGAAGATCGCGCTCTACCTCAACCTGGACATGGTGGGCTCGCCCAACCCCGTCTACCTCGCCTACGACGGCGACGACTCGGACAAGCAGGGCGCCGGGGCGGGCCCCGAGGGCTCGGCCACGGTCGAGCGGGTCCTGCTGGAGCAGCTCGCCGCGACCGGGGTGAAGGGCGAGGGCACCGACTTCGACGGCCGCTCGGACTACGGGCCCTTCATCGCCGCCGGCATCCCCTCGGGCGGCCTGTTCACCGGCGCGGAGGAGACGAAGACGCCGGCGCAGGCGCAGGCCTTCGGCGGCACGGCGGGCCGCCCGACCGACCCCTGCTACCACCAGGCGTGCGACCGCACCGACAACATCGACCGGACGGCGCTCGACCGCAACGTGCACGCCTTCGCCGGGACGGTCGGGCGCTTCGCGCTCTCGACCGACGGCGTACCGGCCTGACCGCGGGCGTCACCCGGGACGGCGCGGTCCTCGGGCGGGCGTCCCGGCCGGGCGCTCAGTCGTAGACGCCCGTCACCCACCACCGGCCGTCCCGGACGAGCAGCAGGTGGGCGGCCCCGTCCGCGTCGACGACCTGCACGCGGCTGCACGCCCCGGCCGACGGGGCCGCGGGATCGGGCGCCCACCACCGCTGCCACACCGGCCACGGCCCCGCCCAGCCCCGCACCGGCACCGGCGGGCCGCCGTCCACCGCGAGCGTGTGCGGGGACGCGGTCAGCACGTCCGGGGCGGCCAGCAGCACCGGCCGCCCCGCGGCGTCGCGCAGCTCCGCGGGCAGCGGTTCCGGGGGGACGACGGCCGGCGACGGCGCGGGGAGCCGCCCCGGCCACGGCGGCACCGGCTCGCCCCGTCCGGGGCCGCGGTCCCCCTCCCGCTCGTCCCCCCACGGCACGAGGCGGACCCGCTCGGCCGGGTCCCGGCCACCCCCGAGCACCGCGGTGACCACCGCGTCCGGGCCGAGCAGCGCCTGCACCCGGACGAGGGCGCGGCCCGCCCGCTCGTCCGCCTCGCCGACCTCGCCCCACAGCCCGAGCTGCAGCGCGCCCGCCGCGACCGTCTCCTCCGGGACCAGCCGCAGCCGGCACACCGCCCCGGAGCCGCCGCGGTGAAGCCACGAGTCCAGCTGCCAGCGGACGCGGTCCACCGTGCCGGCCGGGGTGAGCGGCTCCGCGCACCGCCACACCCGGTGCAGCTCCTCGCCGGCGACCGTGCGCGCCCCGACCCCGAGCCGCGTGCACGACAACCCGTGCGCGGCGAGGACGGCGTGCAGCCGCTCGGCCAGGCCCCGGGCGGCGAAGGCCGCGGTGTCGACCCGGTCCACGGGCGGGTCGAGCTCCCGCTCGACGGCCAGCTCCGCGGGCGGACAGCGGCGCACCGGGGGACGCGGGTCCAGCCCGCGGGCGAGCCGGTGCGCCAGCACGGCGTCCGCGCCGAAGCGGGACGCGACGTCCCCCGCCGCCAGCGCCCCGAACGCCCCCAGGCTGCGCAGCCCGAGGCGGCGCAGCAGCCCGACCAGCTCGGCGCGGTCCACGTCCGGCTCCCGGTCGAGCTCCTCCACCCCGAGCGGGGCCAGGAAGGCCGCGGAGCAGCCGGGCTCGACGGCCACCCCCCGGCGGGCGGCGAGCACCGCGGCGAACAGCCCGTCCGCGATCCCCGCCTGGCACTCCACCCCCGCCCCGGCCGCGACCTGGTCCACCAGCCGCTCCGCCGCCGGCAGCTCGCCGCCGAACCACCCCGCGGGCCCCTGCGCGGGCAGCGCGACCAGCCCGGGCCGCACCACCTCCACCCCCGGCGCCAGCTCCTCGACGGCCGCGACGACCGGCTCGAACAGCCGGGCGTCGCGGTCGGCGTCCGGGGCCAGCACCGCCAGCTCCGGGCACCGGGCCTGCGCCTCCCGGCGGCGCAGGCCGCGGCGCACCCCCGACGCCCGCGCGACGGCCGAGCAGGCGAGCACCCGGTTGGCCGCCACCACCGCCGCGGGCCGCTGCGGCGGGACGTGCGCGGCCCGGGCCGCGGCCGTGACCGGCCAGTCCGGCGACCACAGCGCGAGCACGCGCACGGGCCCGACGCCGTGCGGCGCACCACCCGGGACCGCGCTCACCGGCGCACCACCCGATCCGACGCCACCCGGCGCACCACGCCACCCGGGCCGGCGCTCACCGACGGGCTCCGCGGCACCGGTGCCCGACCGCCGCCGGCCACCCCGTCATCCCGCCTCCCGATCCGCGTGCACCGATCCGGCCACCTCGGACCCGGCTCCGGCGGAGCCGGCCCCCGCGACCCCGGCGGGGGCGGCCTCGGGCGTCCCGGCGGGCCCCGGCAGCAGCAGGGCCGCCGCCCGGCCGGCCGGGACGACGCCGCGCCCCCGCAGCCGGACCTGCACCCGCCGCGCGCACAGCCGCCCGAGGACACCCTCGGCGCGGCCGCCCGCGCCCTGCCAGCGCGTCGGGGCGCAGCGGAGCTCGGCGTCCGCCCCCGGCCACGACCCCAGCGGCAGCAGCACGGCCCCCCGCTGCCGGGCCCGCGCCGCCAGCCGCTGCCGCTCGCCGGCGCGCAGCCCCGACCCGGGCACGGCGACGGCGACGACGTCCAGCCCGTCCAGCAGGGCCGCGGTGACCGCCACGAGATCGGCCCCCGGGTGTGGGACCAGCGCCAGGCGCTCCAGCGCGACCCCGGCCTCCGCCGCGGCCACCAGCCCGAGCTCCGGGCGGCCGACCACCCCCACCCAGGCGCCGGCCGCGGAGGCCCGGGCGATCAGCGCCGTCAACAGCGAGGTGGACCCGGTCCCGGCGGCGACCGCCACCGTCGACCCGCGCCGCAGGCCACCCGCGGGCAGGAGCCCGGCCAGCGGTGCCACGACCGGGAGCACCCGGCCGTCCGCCCCCGGCTCGGGCGCGGGAGCCCGGTCGACGGCCCGGTCCTCCCCGCGCCGCAGCGCCGCGCGGGCCGCCGCCAGCCGCGCCGCAGCGTCCGCC
>DASVUG010000233.1:0-2639 GCA_036387155.1 Pseudonocardia sp.
CCGACGGCCTCCTTGACCAGCGCGGGCCCCAGCCGCGTCGCGGCGAGGGCGATCGCGGGCTCGGCGAGCACGGCGTCGGTGCGCGGCACGCGGCGCCGCGGGTCGGACGCGACGGTCACCGCGCCAGCGTACGAGGGGGGCCGGCCGGCCGCCTCACGTCAGCAGCCCGAGTTGCCGCGCCGCGGCCTCGATGTCGGTGTAGTTCTCCGGCGCCGTCGGCACGAACCGCCCCGCGGGGAACTGGGCGAGGATGTCGCGCTCCTGCTGGTCGCTGCCGTCGAGGTCGAGCAGGGCGGCGCGGGCGCGGTCGGTGAAGCCGCCACCGTAGCGGGCGTCGAGGTCGGGTCGGGCCTGCCAGAGCTGGTTGTGGTACGGCGGGGTCCGGAAGACCTCGGTCACCTTCCCGGTGTCGACCTGGCCGGCCTTGACCCGCGCGTCCCACACCGACTCGCTGAGCGCTCCGACCTGGTAGGCGCCCGAGGCCACCGCCTTGATGGTCGCGTCGTGCGAGCCCGAGAAGCCGGGGCCGCCGCCGCCGGCACCCGTGGCGCCCACACCGGCCTGCAGCAGGAAGAACTGCGGCATCAGCCGCCCGGCCGCGGAGTCCGGGCTACCGAAGGTCATGCTCTTGCCGCGCAGGGCCGTCAGCCCCGACACGTCCTTGATCGGCCCGATCCCCGCGTCCCGCCGGGCGACGAACACGCTGCGGAGGTTCTCGTCGACGTCGCGCTGGGCGACCAGCACCGTGTTGGGCACCCCCGTCCGGGCCTGCGCGGCGGCCAGACCGCCGAAGAAGACGAGCTGCAGCTCGTCGCGCTGGAAGCCGGTGACCGCCGCGTCGTAGTCGGGCACCGGCCGGTACCGGACCGGGACGCCGAGCCGTGCGCCCAGGTAGCTCGCCACCGCGTCGTAGAGGCGCTGCAGCTTCTCGGGGTCCTGGTCGGGTGTCGTGCTGATCGTCAACGTCGGCGTCGTCCCGGCCGCCACCGGTTGGGAGCCGCAGGCGGCCAGGACGAACGCCGTGACCAGCACGGCGGCGGCGGCGAGGACGCGGCGGGGGAGCACGCCCGACAGCCCATCACGCCCGTGATCCGCGCGGACGCGCGCCCCCGCGATCCGGGGCGGACGTAGGCTCGGACCCGTGCCCGCCCCCGCCGTGCCCGCCCCCGCTGTCCCCGACTCCTCCCCGGCGGCCCGCCGCCTCACCGAGTTCAGCCACGGCGCGGGCTGCGCCTGCAAGCTCGCCCCGGGCCTGCTCGCCGACGTCCTGGCCACCCTCGCGCCGCCCAACGCCCCCGACCTGCTCGTCGGCACCGAGACCGGCGACGACGCCGCCGTGTGGCGCCTCGACGCGGACCGCGCGCTGGTGGCCACCACGGACTTCTTCACCCCGCTGGTCGACGACGCGCGCACCTGGGGCCGGATCGCCGCGCAGAACGCGGTGTCCGACGTCTACGCGATGGGCGGGCGGCCGCTGTTCGCGCTGAACCTGGTGGCCTGGCCGTCGTCGGACCTGCCGACCTCCCTGCTCGCCGAGGTGCTGGCCGGTGGGTCGGAGATCGCCGCGGAGGGCGGGTTCGCCATCGCCGGTGGCCACTCGGTCGACGACCCCGAGCCCAAGTACGGGCTCGCCGTCGTCGGCGAGGTCCACCCGGAGCGGGTCCTGCGCAACAGCGGGCTGCGCGACGGCGACGCGCTGGTGCTCACCAAGCCGCTGGGCATCGGGATCACGACCACCGCCATCAAGGCCGGACGCGCGCCGGACGACCTGGTGGCCGCAGCCGTCGCGTCGATGACGGCGAGCAACGCCGCGGCCGCCCGCGCGGCCGTGGCCGCCGGGGCGACCGGCTGCACCGACGTCACCGGCTTCGGCCTGCTCGGGCACCTGCGCAAGGCGACCGCGGCGTCCGGGGTGGACGCGGTCGTCGACGTCGCCGCGGTGCCGGTGCTGCCCGGGGTCCGGGAGCTGGCCGCGTCCGGGATCCTGCCCGGCGGCAGCCGGCGCAACCGCGACTGGGTCGCCGAGGTGCTCGACGCCGGCGGGTACGGCGAGCTCGACGTCCTGCTGCTCGCTGACGCCCAGACCTCCGGCGGGCTGCTGTTCGGCGCCGCGCCGGAGCGGGCGCGGGCGGCGGTGGCGGCGCTCGCCGACGACGGGGTGTCCGCCGCGGTGATCGGCGAGGTCCGCGCCGGGACGGGTCGGATCAGCCTGCGCTGAGCGGGGGCCGGGCCGTCAGGCGCGGGTGCCGAGGGCGTCCGGGACGTCGTCGGCGACGTCGAACAGCGTCAGCAGGCCGGTGGCCTCCAGCGCGCGGACCACGATCCGCGAGCCGCACACCAGGCGCAGGGTGTGGCCGCGGGTGTCCGCGGCGTCCTTCGCGGCGACGAGCACGGCGAGCCCGGCCGAGCCGAGGAACGTGACGTCGGACAGGTCCAGCACGAGCAGCGGGACCGTCGGCAGGTGCTCGTCGAGCTGGGCGCGCAGCACCGGCGCCGTCAGCGTGTCGATCTCGCCGACGACGTGCACGACCGTGGCGTCGTCGCCGTGCTTCACGACGTCGAAGCGGACCACCTCGCCGACCTCGCCGTCGGCGGTGGGGTCGACGGGTTCGGCGTTCATGCGCTCCGGGCTCCTCGGG
>DASVUG010000234.1:0-10478 GCA_036387155.1 Pseudonocardia sp.
GGGCCGCCGCCGCGGCACCGCGTGGGTCGCCGCCCTGGCCTTCACCACCTGGTGGATCCCGCTGAACCTGGGGCTGCGGCCCGAGCCGTGGGTCGCGGTGGGCGGGGTGCTGGTGTTCGTCGCGGTCGAGCGCGCGCTCGCCACCGGCCGGGTGCTCCCGCTCGCCGGCGCGCTGACGGCCGCCGGGGTGACCGCGGCGGTGACGCCGGCCGGGCTGATGGCCGGCGCCCCGGTGCTCGCGGCGGCGGTGCCGCTGCTGCGGCTGCTGCGCGCCCGCACCGACCTGCAGCTCGACGCCGACGCCCGGTCCGGGACCGGCCGCGCGCGCCGGGGCGCCGGGGCGCTGCGGGCGCTGCCGCTGGTCGCCGTGCTCGTCGCCGCGCCCGCGGCCGCGCTGCTGCTCATGGCCGCCGACCAGGGCGCGGCGGCGCTCGCCGAGGCCGTGCGCGTCCGCGGCGCCATCGGTGGCGGCCGGCCGTGGGCCGAGGAGTCGGCGCGCTACGCACTGCTGCTCACCCCGGGCGCCATCCAGGGCGCGATCGGGCGGCGCGCCGCGGTGCTGACGACGCTGCTGGCCGCGGCCGCCGTCGCGTGGACCCTGACGGGCCGGCTCGGCCCGCGGGTGGGCATCGCACCGGCGCCCGCCCGCCGGCTGCTCGTGACGCTCGCGCTCGCCGCCGGCGTCATGACGTTCACCCCCACCAAGTGGACCCAGCACTTCGGCGACCTGGCCGGTCTCGGCTCCGCGGCGCTGGCGGTCGGGCTCGTCGCGTTCGGCCGTCGGGCGCAGCGCGCCCTCGCCCGCCGCGACCCGGCGGTCGCCCGTCGGCGCCAGGTCGCGGGGCTGGCGGGAGCCACGGTCGTGGGCGCCTTGGTGCTGGCCGGGCAGAACCTGTGGCCCTTCGTCTCCGGCTGGTACACCCCGACGTTCAGCACGCTGCCACCGCAGGTGCCGCTGCCGTTCGCGGGCGGGCCCGGCGGGGAGGTGCCGGTGGCGACCCTCGTCCTCGCCGCCGGCGGCCTCGCCGTGCTCATCCTGGTGGGCCGGTCGGTGTGGCGCCGGGGCACGGGCAGCGCGGGGGCCGTCGACCGGCCCGCCCGCGGGCTGCCGGCCCCGGCCGCCCCGCTGGCCGCCGTCCTGGTCGCGGTGCTGGTCCTGCAGGTGGGCAGCCTCGCGCGGGTGGCGGCGGCGCACCCGGACGGCTACACCCCCGCCGCCGACCTGCTGGCCACGCTGCGGGGCGACCCGTGCGGGCTGCAGTCGGCCCTGCTCGTCGAGACCGACCCCGCCGCCGGGCTGCTGCCCGCCGCCCCCCGCGCCGCCGCGGCCGTCGTCCCCGAGCCGACGCTGCCCGAGGCCCGCCCCGCGACCGTCGACGTCGGCGGCGCCACCCTGCCCGGCATCGCCGTGGCGGGTCCCGCGGCCACGCCGTGGTACCGCCTCGACCCGGCGGGGGCGCTGCCCGTCGTCGTCACCGTGGCCGGCGCGGTGCGGCCGGGGGACGCTCTCGCCGCCGAGTTCGGCGGGCTGGGGCGCACGCTGGCGCGCGTCCCGCTCGGCGGCGGCACCGAGGCCACCGACCACCGCCTGGCGGTCCCGCCAGGTGCCGACGCCGTCCGGTTGACGGTGGCCGGTCCGCCCGGCACCCCGCCGTCCGGCACTGCCCCGACCGGCACCGGCCCGACCGACCCGCCGTCGGGGTACACCGCCGTCGCCGCGCTGCCCCGCGTCCCGGTGCTGACGCCGATGACGCGCGTGCTGCCGCCCGGCACCCGGGCGATCCTGGACTGGCCGGTCGCCTTCGTCTTCCCGTGCCTGGTCCCCGAGCCGCTGCCGGCCGGCACCGCCGCGCCCGCCCGCTTCCGCGTCGGACCGCCCGCCGACGACGCGTCCGCCGCCATCACCTACACACCCGGCCTGGGCGGCCCGTTCGCCACCGCCCGGCTGCTCGTCACCGAGCGCCGCCTGCCGACGTACCTGCGCGACGACCCCGGCCGGGACGCCCCGCAGCTCTACCGCTGGGATCCCGTCGTCCCACTGCGCACGATCACGCCGTCCGCACGCATGATGGACGTGTCCTCCCCGACGGGCGTAACACATCTGCGAGTTCCACGGTTGGTAGAGGGGAACCCGTGAGGGGGCGCGCGGCGGGGCTCCCCGCGCCGAGGACGAACGACCGCCCACATCGACCGGAGGACGGCCGCACCGCATGACAGCACGACCGGACAGCATGAGCCCGGACAGCGTCGGCCCGGACGGTGTCCGCCCGAACGGTGTCGACCAGGAAGTCGGCGAACCGTCGACGGTGGCCCCGGTGGCGCCCCGGACGCCCGACGACCCGCCCGCGCCGGTCCGGCTGGTCGCGCAGCGGGGCCTGTTCGCCGGGCCGACCGCGCTCGTCCCCGAGGACCTGTACGCCGTCGTCGAGCGCGGCGGCGCGCGGCGGGAGCGCCACCGGGTGACGCTGGAGCCGCACGCCGCGGTCGCCACGAACACCTACTTCGGCCGCTTCCACGCCACGTACTGGCAGCGCTGGACCTCCGTCGGCGAGGTCGAGGCGACCGCCGTCGTCAGCGGCTCGGGCCGGGTGCGGCTGATGGCGTCGGACGCGAACAAGGTGTGGCGGATCGTCGCGGCCGAGGACGTGCGCGACGCCGACGGGCAGGCCGTCCGGCTCGTCGCGCCCGTCGACCGGTTCGTCGACGGCGGCGGGATGTGGCTGGAGCTCACCACCGAGACCGAGCCGATGGTCGTCGCGGACGTGCGCTGGAGCGTCGTCGCGCCGCGCCCGCAGCGGCCGACGTCGGTCGTGATCTGCACCTACAACCGCGTGGACGACTGCCTGAACACCCTCGCGGCGATGGCCGACGACCCGGGCGCGCTGGAGGTCGTGGAGTCCGTCGTCGTCGTGGACCAGGGCGACGACCCGCTGGAGTCCCGCCCCCGGTTCGCGGCGGTGGGCGAGCGGTTGGGCCGGCGGCTGCGCTACCTGCGCCAGCCCAACCTCGGTGGCGCGGGCGGCTTCACCCGCGGGCTGTTCGAGGCGACGTCCGGCGACCCGGCCGACGACCGCGACGTCCTGCTGATGGACGACGACGTGCTGCTCGAGCCCGAGATCCTGGTGCGCCTCACGGCCTTCGCGGCGACGACGACCCACCCCGCCCTCGTCGGCGGGCAGATGCTGAACCTGCTGCACCCGGCGCACCTGCACATCAGCGCCGAGTACGCCGAGCCCGAGCTCCTGCGGGTCGGGCGCCCGGTGCCCGGGGCGCTGCGCGAGGCCTACCTGCTCGGCCGCGACGAGCGCGAGCTGCCGATCGTGCAGGACCAGCGCATCGACACCGAGTACAACGGCTGGTGGGCGTGCCTGATCCCGGCGGCCGTCGTCCGGGCGATCGGCTACCCGCTGCCGCTGTTCTTCCAGTGGGACGACATCGAGTTCGGCTACCGCGCCCGCGCCCACGGCTTCCCGACCGTCGCGCTGCCCGGCGCCGGCGTCTGGCACGCCGACTTCGGGTGGAAGGACTGGGACGAGTGGCACCGGTACTTCAACCTGCGCAACGGCCTGATCACCGCCGCGCTGCACACGCCGTTCTCGACGGCCGCCGTCGGCCGCACGACGGCGACGCTGCTGGCGCAGTACCTGGTGGCGATGCAGTACGGGCTGGCCGCGACGTTGATCCAGGCCGTCGACGACTTCCTCGTGGGCCCGTCGGTGCTCGACGACGGCTCGGCGTCCGCGGCGGCGCGGATCCGGCGGATGCGCGCCGCCTACCCCGAGACGGTGATGCACCCGGTGGCGGCGGTGCAGGGCGACTTCCGCGAGATGCAGGTCGTGCGGGCGGCGAACCCGCCCGGGCGTGAGGTGCTGACGTGGCTCAAGCGGGCCGCCTACCTGGTGACCGACCGGGCCGTGCACCCGACGGGCATGGTGGCGGCCGGGGACGCGCACTGGTGGCACGTGTCGACGTTCCGCCGCGCGGTGGTGACCGACATGTCCGAGCAGGGCCTGCGCGTCCGCACCCGGGACCGGGCGAAGGCGTTGGCGCTGGCCAAGCGCGGCGCCCGCTCGCTGCGGCGGCTGGTCACCGAGGGCCCGGCCGTCGCGGCCCGCTACCGCGCGGAGATGGGCCGGCTCACCGGCCGCGAGAACTGGGCGCGGCTCTACGGGGTCGGCACCCCGGCCGAGCCACCGTCCTGACCGGTGCGCCGCCGGCCGGCAGGCGTGCGGCCGGTCAGTCCTCGAAGATCTGCTTCCAGCCCTCGCGGCTGGTCAGGTGGGGGGCGGCGTCGCGGTAGCGGCGGCGCAGCTCCTGCCAGTCCCGGCCCACCGTCCGCAGCAGCGCGCCCGACGTGCGCAGCTGCTCGCGGAACAGCCGCGGGTCGCGGCGGCGGAAGGTGACGCCGCGGCCGTCCGGGGTCGACACCGTCGCCGAGTCGAGGCCGCCGAGCACGAACCACTGGGCCTGGCGGGACGACACGTTGCGCTGCGGGACGTCGCGGTGCGCCGGGTCCGGCCGGCGCAGGTTGCGCAGGACGGTGCGCGCCAGCGTCGACAGGATCGCCGGCTTCGACGTGGGGGGCGTCGCCGGGGCCTGGGCCGCGAGGGCGTCCAGGCTGCTCGGTGGCACCTCCGTGGCCGAGTCGAGCGGGCGCCCGTCGTCGTAGCACGCCCGCGTGGCCCGCACCTGCCCGAGGACGACGGCGAGGTTCGGGAAGAGCGTCTCGGGCCCGGCCAGGAAGTCGCGCAGCGCCATGTGCTGCAGCGCGACGGCCGAGTACTCCATGAGCATCAGGTGCCGCAGCGTGCGCTTGAAGATGTCGGTGAGCATCGGCCGGGGGTCGTCCGGGCCGTGCAGGGCCGCGGCGATCAGCCGGTTCCGGTAGTGGAAGTAGGCCTGCCAGTCGCTCGTGTCGTCCTTCTCCAGGAACGACATGTGCCAGATCGCGATGCCCGGGACCGTCGCCGTCCGGTACCCGCGCGACAGCGCGCGCAGCCCGTACTCCGCGTCGTCCCACTTGATGAACAGCGGCAGCGGCAGCCCGACGTCCTCGGCGACGGCCCGCGGGATGAGGCACATCCACCAGGCGTTGTAGTCCACGTCGACCCGCCGGTGCAGCCACGGCGTGGTGCGCAGGGTGCGCTCGGCCAGGTCGTGGTGCGGCTCGGTCTGCGGGGCGTTGCGCCACAGGAACTTGTGCCGGTCGACGACCTCGCCCATGGCCGAGAGCTGCGAGCGGGCCTGCAGCGAGAGCATCTGCCCGCCGACGAGCATGGGCTCGCGCGCGTACCGCGAGAACGCGACGGCGCGGAGCACGGACTCCGGCTCCAGGAGGATGTCGTCGTCCATGAACAGGATCTGCTGGCACTCCGGGGTGGCCAGCGCCTCGTACATGACGCGCGCGTAGCCGCCCGAGCCGCCGAGGTTGGGCTGGTCGACCACGCGCAGGCGCCCGTCGAGAGCGGCCTCCGCCGCGGCGAACCCGGGCTCGTCGCGCACCTTGCGGGTGCCCTGGTCGGGCAGGATCACCTGGTGGACCGCGGCGAGCACCAGCGGGTCCTCGCCGATGGCCGTGAGCGTGGCGACGCAGTCCGCCGGCCGGTTGAACGTCGGCATGCCGATCGTCACCGCGGCCCGGCCCGGCGCCGGCACGGGGGCGTGCCAGCCGCCCTCGTGCAGGGTGAGCCGGTCGTCGTCGGTGGTCAGGTCGAACCAGTACCAGCCGCCGTCCTGGAAGGGCCGCAGGTCCAGCGCGACGTCCACCTCGTGCTCGCCGTTGCCCGCGAGGACGACGCCGCGCTCGTGGATCCGCGCCCCGTCGGCCTTGGTGCGGTAGACGTCGACCCGCCCGCTGCCCTCGAGGCGCAGCCGCAGCCGGACCTCCGTCAGCGGCGTCCAGCGCCGCCAGTAGCCCGCCGCGAAGGCGTTGAAGTACGCCCCGAACGACACCTCGCTCTGCCCGGGCAGGGACGCCGACGTCCGCGACGTCACGCGCAGCCGGCGGCCGGTGACGGCCGAGCCCTCCAGGTGCACCGGGTACTTCACCGGGATCCCGGGCACGTTCGGCACCGTCGTCAGCGCCAGGCCCGTCCGCTCGTCCACGTACAGCGCGCGGACGCTCATCGGGTCGCCGGAGCGGGGCAGCAGGACCCGCTGGAGCAGGGTGGACGCTGTGGTGGACATGGCGGTCGTCATCACGGCGAGGGTATCGCCCCGCCCCGTACCGCCCGGCGCACGCCTCGCCTCAGTCGTCCGCGGCCTCGGTGCCCGCCAGCGGGCGGCCGGTGGTGAGGTGCGGGGCGATGCGGTTGTCGAACATCGTCAGCGCCGAGCCGATCGCCATGTGCATGTCGAGGTACTTGTACGTGCCCAGCCGCCCGCCGAACAGCACGTTCGCGTTCGCCGTCTCCTTGCGGGCCAGCTCGCGGTAGCGCTTGAGCTTGGCGCGGTCGTCCGCGGTGTTGATCGGGTAGTACGGCTCGTCGCCGGACCCGGCGAAGCGCGAGTACTCCCGGACGATCGCGCTCTTGTCCTTGGGGTAGTCCCGCTCCGGGTGCATGTGCCGGAACTCGTGGATGCGGGTGAACGGCACGTCGGCGTCGTTGTAGTTGACCACCGAGGTGCCCTGGAAGTCGCCGGTCGGCACGACCTCGAGCTCGAAGTCGAGCGTGCGCCAGCCCAGCTCGCCCTCGGAGTAGTCGAAGTAGCGGTCGATCGCGCCGGTGAAGACCGTCGGGGTGCCCGCCGGGATCTGCTCGCGGACGGCGAACCAGTCCGTGTCCAGCCGCACGTCGATGTTCGGGTGGTCCGCCATCTTCTCGAGCCAGGCCGTGTAGCCGTTCACCGGCAGGCCCTCGTAGGTGTCGTTGAAGTAGCGGTTGTCGAAGGTGTAGCGCACGGGCAGCCGCGTGATGATCGACGCGTCCAGCTCCGTGGGGTCGGTCTGCCACTGCTTGCTGGTGTAGCCCTTGACGAACGCCTCGTAGAGCGGCCGGCCGATCAGCGAGATCGCCTTCTCCTCGAGGTTGCGCGCCGACGCGGTGTCGATCTCGCCGGCCTGCTCGGCGATCAGCGCGCGGGCCTCGTCCGGGGAGTGGCTGCGCCCGAAGAACTGGTTGATCAGCGCCAGGTTCAGCGGGAAGGCGTAGACCTGGTCGCCGACGCGGGCGAAGACGCGGTGCTGGTAGTTCGTGAAGTCGGTGAACCGGTTCACGTACTCCCACACGCGGGTGTTGCTGGTGTGGAACAGGTGCGCCCCGTAGCGGTGGATCTCGATGCCGGTCTCGGGCTCGGGCTCGGAGTAGGCGTTGCCGCCGATGTGGCCGCGCCGCTCCAGCACGAGCACGCGCTTGTCGAGCTCGGCGGCGGCGCGCTCGGCGACCGTCAGGCCGAAGAACCCGGAGCCGACGACGACCAGGTCGTATCCCTCGTACACGCTACCGAGGGTAGCGGGCGTCCCACGCCCGTCCGGCCGGTGGGATCAGAGACCGAGGAACCCGGCGTACACCGCGACGGTCAGCGTGCCCACCCACAGCAGCGCCAGTACCTGCAGCACCCGGTCGCCCAGGGCGATCTCCTCGGGCTCGCCGCCGTTGCCCGAGTCGACGTCGACGGCGTAGCGCAGCACGGCGATGACGAACGGCACGATCGAGATCACCGACCACGTGTGGTTGTGCTGCTCCTGGCCGATGTCGAACGCCCACAGGCAGTACGTGGTGATCAGCACCGTGGCCGAGAGCGCCCACACGAACCGCAGGTAGGAGGCGGTGTAGTTCTCCAGGGCCCGGCGGATCTTGGCGCCTGTCCGCTCGGCCAGCATCATCTCGGCGTACCGCTTGCCCGCCACCATGAACAGCGAGCCGAAGCCGGCCACCAGCAGGAACCACTGCGACAGCGCGATCCCGGTGGCGGCACCGCCTGCGATGGCCCGGAGCAGGAAGCCGGACGCGACGATGCAGATGTCGAGCACGGCCTGGTGCTTGAGCCAGAAGCAGTACGACAGCTGCACCGCGACGTAGACGGCCAACGTGATCGCCAACGGGACGGACGCGAGCAGGCTCACCCCGAGCGCCGCCAGGAGCAGCACGACGGCCACGCCGATCGCCAGCCGCGGCGCCACGATCCCGGCCGCGATGGGCCGGAACCGCTTGGTGGGGTGCGCCCGGTCCGCCGTGACGTCGTTCGCGTCGTTGACCAGGTAGATCCCCGACGCCGCGAGCGAGAAGGCGACGAACGCGATCAGCAGCTTGGGGATGATCCCCGGGGTCAGCAGGTCGCCGCCGACGAACGGCGCGGCGAACACCAGCACGTTCTTGACCCACTGCCGCGGGCGCATGGTCTTGAGCACGCCGCGGGCCACGCCGACGGGCGTGCGGGCCGTCTCCGGCGCGGCGGGCGTCTCGACGTCGGTCATCGCCGGGACCCCCTCGCGGCGATCCGCCGGGCGGCCCGGGGGGTCGCGGCGGCGACGGCGGCGCCGAGCGCGGCCCCGACCGCCACGTCCGTCGGGTAGTGCACGCCCAGGACCAGCCGCGACAGGGCCATCGGCGGCACGACCAGCGGGGCGAGCGGGCGCCCGAGCAGCCGGCCGTAGAGCACCGCGGCGGCGGTGGTCGAGGTGGCGTGGGCCGACGGGAAGCTGAGACGGCTGGGCGTGCCGACGAGCACCTGCACGCGCGGGTCCGCGGGCCGCGGGCGGCGCACGACCCGCTTGACGGCGATCGACGCGCCGTGCGCGGCGGCCACGCCGGCGGCGGCGGTGAGCCAGTCGCGCCGGCGGCGCCGGTCGGCGAGCGCGGCGAGGCCGCCGAGGGCCAGCCAGCCGAGGGCGTGCTCGCCGAAGTGCGACAGGCCGCGGGCGGCGGCGACGACCGGCGGGCGCCCGATCCCCCGCTGCACGGCCTGCAGCGCGCGCACCTCGGCCGGGGCGGCCGGGAGCTCGGCGGGCGCCTCGACCGCGGCGGGTGCGGCGGTGGGCGCGGGGACGGTCGGCGCGGGGGCGGGCGGGGCCACGGGCGAGGTCTCCAGTCGGGCTGCGGGCACGGGCTCGGGTGCACGGGCCGGGGGGCACGCGCTCGGCACGCGCCTGGGGGCACGGGCTGCGGGCGGGCCGGCCTGCCATGCTACGCGGGGTCGCCGACCGGCCCGACGGCCCGTGGTCGACCAGGGTGGGCGGCCCGGCGACGCGCCGGATCCCCGGCCGCGGCGTCAGAACCAGCGTTCGAGCACCGCGGCGAGGCCGTCTTCCCCGTTGGACGCCGTGACCTCGTCGGCGGCGTCGCGCACCACCGGGTGCGCGTTGCCCATGGCCACGCCGTGGCCGGCCCAGGTGAGCATGGCCAGGTCGTTCGGCATGTCCCCGAAGGCGACCACGTCCGCGGGTGCGACGCCGAGGTGCCGCGCCACCTCCGCCAGCCCCGTCGCCTTGGTGACCCCCGGCGGGGACATCTCGACGAGCCCGCGGGGGTGGGAGAACGTCAGGTCGGCGAGGTGCCCGACCACCGGGTCGAGCAGCGCCACCATCGCGTCGCTGGACAGGTCGGGGGCGCGGGCCAGCATCTTGACCGCCGGGCTGCCCAGCAGCTCGGGGCGCCGGACCAGCGCGTGGTCCGGGCCGGTCCAGGCGTGCACGTAGCCGGGCTCGGCGGCGAACTGCGCGACCTCCGCGTCGTCCGCGGAGCGCCCGACGCGCTCGACGGCCAGCCCGGTGCCGGGCAGCACCCGCCCGACGGCCTCGGCCAGGGTGGCGAGGGTCTCCGGCGTGAGCGTCCGCACCCCGAACACCCGGTCGTCGGCGGCGTCGTACAGGACCGCGCCGTTCGCGCACACCGCGAGCCGGGCGACGGGCAGGTCCCGCACGACGGGCGGGATCCACCGCGGCGGGCGCCCCGTGACCAGGACGAACCCGACCCCGGCGGCGACCAGCCGCCCGATGACGGCGGCGGCCCGCGGCGTCACGCGGTCCTGCGGGTCCAGCAGGGTGCCGTCGATGTCCGTGGCGACGAGTCGGGGTGCCTGCACCCGACCAGCCTAGGTGGCCGCCGGGACCGCCCGGTGTGATCGGCCCGCCGGTGCGCCCACGGCGGTCGATCGCCGGGGCGGTGCGTCCGCTGCTCCTCGATCGACGGCGGACGCACCCTGCCGACGATCACGGCGCGGTCGGGCCCGCACGGCCGTCACGCGGACGGGCCCGCAGCCGTCAGATGATCGCCACCGCCACGACCAGCCCGAGCGCCACGTGTGCGGCCGCGACGACCCACGCCTCGGGCTCGAGGATCTCCGACTTCAGCACCAGGCCGATGCGGATGCCCGTGACCCACTCCAGCAGCCGCACGCCGGCGACCTGCACGATGATCCCGACCAGCCCGAAGATCAGCGCGCCGAGCAGGCCCTCGACCAGCGAGCCGCTGGAGGTGTAGATGGCCGTGACCACGATGAACGCCATGCTGATCATGCCAGCCGCGGTCACGAGGACG
>DASVUG010000235.1:0-2639 GCA_036387155.1 Pseudonocardia sp.
GACCTGCTCGGCGGCCAGCACCCGCCGGCGCGCCTCGAACCGCCCACACCCCAGCAGATCCGCCACCGCCGCCACGCCGGACTTGTAGCCCCGCTCGGCGAAGCTCCCCCGCCGCTCCAGACCCGCGACCGCGGCCACTGACACCCGGTCCAGCCGCCGCACCGCCACCTCGCACCGCGTGAGCACCCCGACCAGCTCCACGTCCGACCCGGACTCCGCGACCGCCGCCAGCGCGTCGAACGCCTGCGCCAGCAGACGATCCACCGCGGCCAGCCCGCAAGCAGGCCCGGCGGTGGGCGCGAAGGTGGACGCGGTCTCGGTCACGCACCCATTGTCGCGACCCCCACCGACAAAACCGGCCACCCGGAGACGTCCCCGCGAAACAATTCCAAGATTCTTTCTGTAGGCGGGCTCCGGTAAAGCGGATTGTTCAATCGGCGAGATCAGGAACACCGACTGGCGAACCGGACGCTCGTCGTCAAGTCGACCGCAGGGGCCGAGGGCAAGCCGACCCGCCCCGCAGGCGCCCCCGGGCGCCGAGGAGCGGAAGCGGCGCGGCAGCACCAAGCTTCTCCCGGCCCCACCCAACCGAAAGCGCGCATTGTCCGAATCGCGCGATCACGCGTCGGACCGGGACCCCGCCACCGCCGCCGAGAAGACGCGTCGACCTGTACCGCCGCCCCCGCGCGGCCGCTGTGAGACGTCGGCCCGGCGCCGACGCCGCGACAGCTCCCCCACCCCCCCCAGACCCTTTGTCGATCTTCGACTACTCTCCGCGCCGCCGCGACGACGGCGCGGCGGAACGCCCGCCTGGGGCGTGCATGGGGAGGCGCGGTGGGCGCGACCGGCTGGGACTTCGACACCCCTTGGGACCAGCATTCCGCCGGCGACGACCGGCGGGAGCAGCGCGTTCCGACGGCCTACGGCAGCCGCCCCGCCGGGGTGGCCGCCCCGGCGGCGGAGGCGGACGCCGTTCCCGAGGCCACCGCGACGACCGTGCTGCCCGTCGTCACGGCCGCCGCACCGCCCGTCGCTCCCGACACCCCCGCGACCGGAGTCGCCCGCAGGCCCGGCGGCGCGTCGGCGCCGCGGCACGCGAAGACGGGAAAGGGCCGGGCCGAGAGCGAGGCGACGGCTCTGGACGGGCCGTCGCCTCCGGGAGCGGGGGCCGGGTCGACGCCCGCGGTGGTGGCCGGGCCCGGCTCCACCGTGCACGAACGCATCCAGGCCGAGCCGGAGTTCGCGGAGCTGCGGCGGCGGCAGCGCCTGTTCGTCTTCCCGGCGACGGCGGCGTTCCTGCTGTGGTACCTGACCTACGTCCTGCTCGCCTGCTACGCCCCCGACGTCATGGCCGTGCGGGTCGCGGACGGGATCAACCTCGGGCTCGTGCTCGGGCTGCTGCAGTTCGTCTCGACCTTCGCGGTCAGCACCGCGTACGTCGTCTACGCCCGCCACCGGCTCGACCCGCTCGCCGAGCGGCTGCGGGCGCGGGTGGACGGCGGCGGCGACGACCCGGCCGGAGAGCTCACGACCGGGCTCCGCCTCTTCGGCGACACCGGGAGCGCCCGATGACCCCCGGGGCGGTCGGCAGCGTCGGCCTGAACGTCGCGGTGTTCGGCGCCTTCGTCGTGGTCACGCTGTTCGCGGTCTACCGCGCGGGCCGCGCGAACCAGACGGCGTCGGAGTTCTACGCGGCCGGGCGGGCGCTGACGGGCATGCAGAACGGCGTGGCCATCGCCGGGGACTACCTCTCGGCGGCGTCCTTCCTCGGCATCGCCGGGGCGATCGCCGTCAACGGCTACGACGGCTTCCTGTTCTCGATCGGCTTCCTGGTGGCGTGGCTGCTGGCGCTGCTGCTGGTCGCCGAGCTGACCCGCAACACCGGCCGCTACACGATGGGCGACGTGCTGTCCTACCGGATGCACCGCCGCCCCGTCCGGGCCGCCGCCGCGACGTCCACGCTCGTGGTCTCGGCCTTCTACCTGCTGGCGCAGATGGCCGGGGCGGGCGGGCTCATCGCGCTCCTGCTGCAGATCCCGGCCACCGACCGCGTGGGCCAGGCGGTCGTGATCGCCGTCGTCGGCGCGATCATGATCGTCTACGTGCTGGTCGGCGGCATGAAGGGCACCACGTACGTCCAGATCATCAAGGCGGTGCTCCTCATCGCCGGCGGCGGGCTGCTGACGGCGTTCGTCATGGGCGTCTTCGGGCTGGACCTCGGCGCCCTGCTCGAGCGCGCGGCGCAGGTCAGCCCCCGGGGCGACGCGGTGCTGCTGCCGGGTCTGCAGTACACGAACCCGGTCGACCTGCTGTCGCTCGCGCTGGCCCTCGTGCTGGGTACCGCGGGGCTGCCGCACATCCTCATGCGCTTCTACACGGTGCCCAACGCCCGGGCGGCCCGGTACTCGGTGGTGTGGGCGATCTGGCTGATCGGCCTGTTCTACCTGTTCACGCTCGTGCTGGGCTACGGCGCGACGGCCCTGCTGCCGCCCGGCACTCTGACGGCGGCCAACCAGAACGACGCGGCCCCGCTGCTGGCCTACCAGGTGGGCGGGGAGCTGCTGCTGGGGCTGGTCGCGGCGATCGCCTTCGCGACGATCCTCGCCGTCGTCGCCGGCCTGACGATCACCGCGTCCGCG
>DASVUG010000236.1:0-3602 GCA_036387155.1 Pseudonocardia sp.
CCCCCCCGCGGGGCGGCGGTGGCTCCCTCCCGCCGGGGGGTGGGGAGCTGTACCTGGCCGCCGAGTCCGACCTCGGGGCGATCCTGGCGCACCTGGACGCGACGGCGCCGCAGCTGCTGGTGGTCGACTCGGTGCAGACGATGTCCACCGACACCGCCGACGGCGCGCCGGGCGGGGTCACGCAGGTCCGGGCGGTGACGGTCGCGCTGACGGCGCTGGCCAAGGAGCGCGGGCTGCCGGTGGTGCTGGTCGGGCACGTCACCAAGGACGGCTCGATCGCGGGACCCCGGGTGCTGGAGCACCTCGTCGACGTCGTGCTGTCGTTCGAGGGCGACAAGCACTCGACGCTGCGGATGGTGCGCGGGGTCAAGAACCGCTTCGGGCCGGCGGACGAGGTGGGCTGCTTCGAGCTGCGCGACGAGGGCATCGTCGGGTTGGCGGACCCGTCGGGGCTGTTCCTGGCGCGCTTCGGCGGGCCGCCGGTGCCGGGGACGGCCGTGACGGTGACGATGGACGGCCGGCGTCCCCTGCCCGCCGAGCTGCAGGCGCTGGTCGCGGGCAAGGACATCCCCAGCCCCCGCCGGGCCGTCAGCGGGCTGGACAACGCCCGCGTGGCGATGCTGCTGGCGGTGCTGGAGCGCCGGGCGGGCGTGCGCCTGCACGACGCGGAGGTCTACGCGGCGACGGTCGGCGGCATGCGGATCACCGAGCCGGCCGCGGACCTCGCGCTGGCCATGGCGATCACCTCGGCCCGCCGCGACGTCGCGCTGCCCCCCGACCTGGTGGTGCTCGGCGAGATCGGGCTGGCCGGGGAGGTCCGGCGGGTGACGGGCGTGGAGCGCCGCCTGGCCGAGGCGGCCCGGCTGGGCTTCACCCGGGCCCTGGTGCCGCCCGACAGCGGGGTGAAGCGCACCGACCTGCGGGTGCAGGAGGTCGCCGACGTGGCGCTGGTGCTGGACAACCTGCGGTAGCGGGAGGGGACGTGCCGACGTGGCTGCAGGCCGGGCTCTGGGGTCTGGTCGCCGGCGGGGCGCTGGTCGTCGGAGCGGCGATCGCCTGGTGGGTGCGGGTCCCGCCCAAGGTCATCGCCGGGATCATGGCGTTCGGTGCGGGCGTGCTGATCTCCGCGCTGGCCTTCGAGCTGGTCGACGAGGCGGTCCGGCAGGGCGGTGCGGTCCCCACGACGGTCGGGTTCCTCGCCGGCGCGGTCACCTACGTCGGCGCCAACGTGCTGCTGGACCGGCGCGGCGCCCGCCACCGCAAGCGTTCGGGCGATCAGCAACCCTCCGAGGACGAGCAGTCCGGCAGCGGCGCCGCCATCGCGATCGGGGCGCTGCTCGACGGGGTGCCCGAGTCGGTGGTGCTGGGCCTGAGCCTGCTCGGGGGCGGCGGCGTGAGCCCCGCGATCCTCGCGGCGATCTTCATCTCGAACGTCCCCGAGGGCCTGTCCAGCGCGGCCGGCATGAAGCAGGCGGGCCGCAGCGCCCGGTACGTCTTCGGCGTCTGGGGCGCCATCGCGCTGGCCAGCGGCCTCGCCGCGCTGGTGGGCTACCTCGCCCTCGACGGCGTCCCGGCGGGCGTGGTCGCCGCCATCACCGCGATCGCGGCCGGCGCCATCCTGGCGATGCTCGCCGACACCATGATCCCGGAGGCGTTCGAGCGCACCCACGCGCTGACCGGCCTGATCACCGCCTTCGGGTTCCTCACCGCCCTCGCCGTCCACCTGACCGGCGGGTGAACCGGCACCGGCGCGTCGAGCCCGCGGCCGGGTGCCGTCAGGGGGTGCGGATGAACGGGGTCGGCGGGCTGATCAGGTCGTCGAGGCGGACCAGCAGGCGGTAGGTGCCGGCGGGCACGACGGTGCGGGGCTGCCGGCAGCCGGGGGTGGTGGTGCGCTCCCCCCACGTCACGGCGAACGCGACGGGGCGTCCGGGCAGCAGCGTGCGCAGGTCGACGGTCGGGGCGTTGGCGCAGTCGTTGCTCGACCAGAGCCGGGTGGCGCCGTCCGCGCTCCACACCACGATCTCCTGGCGGGCGGCGTCCAGGTCGCGCACGCAGGCCTGGCCGCTGGTGTTGGTCAGCACCAGGCGCAGGACGGGGCGGCTGCCGACGCGGTGCACGGCGTGGTCGAGCTCGGCCGCGGCGGCGAGCATCGCGTTGGTGCAGGCGACCGGGCCGCTGGGCGGCACCGGGACCGGCGCCGCGGGCCGCGAGGGCTCGTCCGGGCGGATCCGCTCCCCCGCGGGGGCCGGCGCACCGCCGCGGGCCGCGTCCGGGGGCGCGGTGCCCCGCGGGCCGTCGGACGCCGGCGCGCCCTCGACGCGGGCGGTGTCCGCCGGCGCGGACCCGAGCGCGGGGCCGCCGGCCGCCGGGCCACCAGGGGCGGTGGCGGGGGCCGTCGCGGTGCCCGTGTCGGCCGCCGTGCGGTTGGCCGCCGGCACGGCCGTGATCCCGGGGTCGCCGGCGGCGGTGGCGACCACCAGGCCGACGAGCGCCGCGGCCGCGGCCAGCATCGCACCGCGCCGCCGCCAGTAGACGGCCGCGGGCAACGGACCGACCGGCTCCCACATCTCACCGGTGCAACGACCGCGGCCGGGGGTCGGACACGGGCGGCGCCGGGACCCGGCCGGTCGACGCCCCGCCGGGGCCGCCGGGCAGACTCCCCGCGTGCCGCCCCGCGTGATCGCCGACCTCGCGTCCGACTGGTACCGGAGCAACGCGCGGGACCTGCCGTGGCGACGGCCGGGCACCACGCCGTGGGGCGTGCTCGTCAGCGAGTTCATGCTGCAGCAGACGCCGGTGGCCCGCGTCGAGCCGCTGTGGCTGGAGTGGACGGCGCGCTGGCCGCGGCCCTCGGACCTCGCCGCGGCGCCCCGGGCGGACGTGCTGCGGGCGTGGGGCCGGCTGGGCTACCCGCGCCGGGCGCTGCGGCTGCACGAGGCGGCGCAGGCGATCGCGGAGCGGCACGGCGACGTCGTGCCGGCGGACGTCGAGGAGCTCGAGGCGCTGCCCGGGGTCGGCGCCTACACCGCCCGGGCCGTCGCCGCGTTCGGCTACGGCCGCCGCTGCGCCGTCGTCGACACGAACGTCCGGCGGGTCGTCGCGCGGGCGGTCCACGGCCGGGGCGACGCGGGCCCGGCCCGGGTCCGCGCGGACCTCGCCGACGTCGACGCGCTGCTGCCGCCGGACGACGCGGGCGCGGCGCTGGCGTCGGTGGCGTTCATGGAGCTGGGGGCGGTGGTGTGCACGGCGCGCGCGCCGCGGTGCGGGGCGTGCCCGCTCCTGGCGGCGTGCGCGTGGGTCGCCGCGGGCCGGCCGGCCTACGCGGGCCCGCGCAAGCCGGTGCAGACCTACGCCGGCACGGACCGCATGGTCCGCGGGAGGCTCCTGGAGGTGCTGCGGGGCTCCCCGGAGCCGGTCGAGCGCCGGGCGCTGGACGCCGCGTGGGCCGACGCCGCGCAGCGCGACCGGTGCCTGGACTCGCTGCTGGTCGACGGGCTGGCCGAGCAGCTCGACGACGGCCGCTTCGCCCTGCCGGCGTGACCGCCGCGGCGACCCGGGGCCGGGCGCAGTGATCGACACGGGGATCCCGTCCCGACGCC
>DASVUG010000237.1:0-4870 GCA_036387155.1 Pseudonocardia sp.
CCCGACCGCGCAGATCACCGGGATGGTCAACGCGACCGCCACCGGCACCGCCGGCACCCGCAGCACCGCCGCGATCACCGCCAGCACGGGCACGTGCACCACCAGCACCCACTGCAACAACCGGTGCCGGCGCTGCCAGTCCGCGTCGGTCAGCGTGTTGCCCCGTGGCAGGAACTCCTGCAGAGCTCGCCAACCCCGGGGCGCGCGGGAGGCACGGGGAGCACGGTCCCGGTGCCGGGCCGGCGGCGCGTCGAGCAACGCGGCGTCGTTCGTCATCACTACTCCGTTCGGCGGCGGCGGCGGTGGGCCGCGGTCTGAACGGCGCTGAAGGTACGCGCTCCGCCCAGCCCGTACCGTCACCGTTTGATCACTCAGCGGCGTTACCGCCGCCTGCCGCAGCAGGACCTCCGCTCGGCGGGACGAGGAGGCCTGGAACGACTCGATCGGGGAGCGATGGAAACCGAGCGTCGTCGTCCTGACTGCGCAGCGTGATGATCGAAGCCCGTTCACCGAGAAGTGGTTACCGTTCGGCGTTGTTCGCATTCGGAACGTGTTCGGGCCGCACCACACCTGTCCGATCGGACAGGTGCGGTGCTGCTGACGGAGGGGAGCCGGGTGCCGCGGGGGCGGCCGTCGGGACCGGTACCGTTCGCCGCCGTGCGGCTCGTGCTGGCGTCGGCCTCCCCCGCTCGCCTGTCCGTGCTGCGGGCGGCCGGGCTCGACCCCGTCGTGGAGGTCTCCGCCGTCGACGAGGACGCCCTGCTCGCGGGGCTGGGCGGGGCGCCGCCGGGCGAGGCCGTCGTGGCGCTCGCGGGAGCCAAGGCCACCGCCGTGGCCCGTCGCGTCGGCGGGCGGCTGCCCGACGCCGTCGTGGTCGGCTGCGACTCGATGCTGCACGTCGACGGCGCCCTGCACGGCAAGCCCGGCGACGTCGCCACGGCCCGGTCGCGCTGGCGGGCCCTGGCCGGGCGCACCGGCGACCTGGTCACCGGGCACGCCGTGCTCGTGCTGGTCGACGGGGAGATCGACCGGGTGGCCGAGGGACACGCGGTCACGACCGTGCGCTTCGGCCGGCCCGACCCGGTCGAGCTGGAGGCCTACCTCGCCACCGGGGAGCCGCTCGCCGTGGCCGGGGCGTTCACCCTCGACGGGTTCGGCGGCTGGTTCGTCGAGGGCGTCGACGGGGACCCGTCCAACGTGATCGGCATCAGCCTGCCGCTGACCCGCCGGTTGCTCGCGGCCGTCGGGGTGCGCGTCACCGACCTGTGGCGGGCCCCAGAGCAGCGGTGACGGCCCGTCGGAGGACGCCGCCCGCCGGCGGTCGACCACCCGGCGGACACGACGACCGCGGGGTCCTGTCGGAGGATCGAGCTACTGTCTTGACATGGCGCTCCCGAACGACCCGGACCCGAAGCTGGCCGCGTACGCGCACCCCGAGCGGCTCGTCACCACCGCCTGGCTGGCCGAGCACCTCGGCGAGGAGGGGCTGGTCGTCGTCGAGTCCGACGAGGACGTCCTGCTCTACGACATCGGTCACGTCCCCGGCGCGGTGAAGGTGGACTGGCACACCGAGCTGAACGACCCGGTGACGCGGGACTACGTGGACGGGGCCGGTTTCGCCCGGCTCTGCGGCGAGCGGGGGATCGGCCGCGACACCACCGTGGTGTTCTACGGCGACCGGAACAACTGGTGGGCCACCTACGCCCTGTGGGTGTTCAGCCTGTTCGGGCACCCGGACGTGCGGATCCTCGACGGCGGCCGGGCCAAGTGGCTCGCCGAGGGCCGGGAGACGACCACCGAGCAGCCCAAGCCGACGCCCGTGGACTACCCCGTCGTCGAGCGGGACGACGCCACGATCCGCGCCTTCAAGGACGACGTGCTGGCGCACCTGGGCAGCGTCGGGTCCGGGGGCGAGCTGGTCGACGTCCGCTCGGCCGGGGAGTACTCCGGGGAGCTGCTCCACATGCCGGACTACCCGCAGGAGGGCGCGGTCCGCGGCGGGCACATCCCCGGCGCGGCGAGCGTGCCCTGGGCCCGCGCCGCGGCCGAGGACGGCACGTTCCGCACGCGCGCAGAGCTGGAGGCGATCTACCAGCAGGAGCAGGGGCTCGCGCCGTCCGACGACGTCGTCGCCTACTGCCGCATCGGCGAGCGCTCGAGCCACACCTGGTTCGTGCTCACGCACCTGCTCGGGTTCGACCGCGTGCGCAACTACGACGGCAGCTGGACGGAGTGGGGAAACAGCGTGCGGGTGCCGATCGCGCAGGGGTCCGAGCGGGGCGCGGTGTCGGGGCAGTGAGCGAGCCTGCGAGCGAACCGACGGCACAGCGCTGTCGCGCAGCGCCGACCGAGCGCAGCGAGGGAGTGCGATGAGCGAGCCTGCGAGCGAACCGACGGCACAGCGCGAGGAGCTGCCTCCCCGGCTGGCGGAGCTCGTCGAGGAGTTCGCCGAGATGGGGCCGCGCGAGCGGCTGCAGCTGCTCCTGGAGCTGTCGCAGGAGCTGCCGGCGCTGCCGGACCGCTACGCCGACGCCGCGGGCTCGATGGAGCAGGTGCCGGAGTGCCAGTCACCCCTGTTCCTGGCCGTGGAGGTGGAGCCCGCCGGGGAGCGGGCGGTGCACCTGTACTTCTCCGCCCCGCCGGAGGCGCCCACCACCCGCGGGTTCGCCTCGATCCTGCGCACCGGCCTGGACGGCGAGCCGGCCGCGGAGATCCTGGGCGTGCCCGACGACTTCTACGTCCGGCTCGGCCTCGGCCAGGCCGTCAGCCCGCTGCGGCTGCGCGGCATGTCGGCGATGCTGGCCCGGATCAAGAACCGGGTGCGCGCGGCCACGGCCGCCTGAGGTCGTCGGGACCCCTCCCCGGGCCCGTGTAGTTCGATCGGGCCACGGCGCGGGAGGCGCCGTCGGAGTCGCTCCGCAGCGACGGGGCCCGGCCACGGCGGGCCCGACCGAGGAGGTGCCGACATGATCCGCGACACCTGGGGCATCAGCGGGCCGGTGTTCCTGTTCCTCTACCTCGTGCTCGCCGGCGTGCTCGGCGCGTACGCCGTGCGGACCCGCCGGGCGCTGGTCGGGGGACCGACAGCCCGGCCGCCGGCCGGGCTGTCGAGCCGTCCCTACGACGTCGCGTACCTCAACGGCGGCCCGCACCTCGCGCTCTGCGCGGCGCTGAGCGCCATGCGCTGCGCCGGGACGGTCGTCGCGGCGGGTGGCGGCACGGTCGCCGCGGCCGGGCGTCCCGACGCCCGGGCCGAGGAGCTGGAGCGGGCGGTGCACCGCGCCGCCGCCGCGCCGGTGACGCGGGCGCAGCTGGTCCGGGACGGCGCGGTCGCCGCGGCCCTCGGCCGCATCGGGTCCCGGCTGATCGGCGCCGGCCTGCTGCTGTCCGAGGAGCAGCGCAGCCGGATCCGCGGGACGAGCACGTGGTTCTTCGCCCTCGCCGCGCTGGGCTTCGTCCGGATCCTCGCCGGCGTGGGCAACGGGAGGCCCGTCGGCTTCCTGATCGCGCTGGTCTTCCTGACCGGGGCCGTCGGCCTGGTGCTGCGCGGCGCCGTCCCCCGGCGCACGCGGGCGGGCGACGCCGCGCTGCGCGGGCTGGCCGACGAGCACCACGCGCTGTCGCCGGACCTGGCGCCGGACTGGACGGCGTACGGGCCGCGGGCGGCGGCGCTGGGGGTCGGCGTGTTCGGGGTGGGCGCGCTGTGGGCGTCGGACCCGGCCTTCGCCGGGGAGCTGGCGCTGCAGCGGGCCGCCGCGTCGGGCGCGGGTGGCGACAGCGGCTGGATCGGCGACGCGGGCGGCGGCTGCAGCTCGGGCAGCAGTTGCAGCTCGGGCAGCAGCTGCGGGGGCGGCGGAGGCGGCGGGGGCGGCGGCTGTGGTGGGTGAGGCGCAGGTGCGGGACGGGGGCCCGGGCCGGGCGGGCGTCGAGCCCTCCCCCGGCTCCGCGTCCGGTGGAGCCGGCCCACTGCGCGGCGGGGTGGGCGTCGGGTGGCGCCCGGAGATCGCCGGTGTCGTCGGCGGCCTGCCCGGCCTGGCCTTCTGCGAGGTGATCGCCGAGTCCCTCGCTCCGGCGGCTCCGCCCCGGGGGGTGGCGGAGCTGCGGGAGCGGGGGGTCGCCGTGGTGCCGCACGGGGTGAAGCTGTCCCTCGGCGGGGCGGAGCCGTTGGACCGCGCCCGCGTCGGCCACCTCGCGGCGTGCGCGGCGGCGGTGGGCGCCCCGCTGGTGAGCGAGCACGTCGCGTTCGTCCGGGCGGGCGGCCGCGAGGCGGGGCACCTGCTGCCGCTGCCGCGCAGCCGCGAGGCGCTGGACGTCCTGACCGCGCACGTGCGGGCCGTGCGGTCCGAGCTGGACGTGCCGATCGCGCTGGAGCCGATCGCCGCGCTCTTCGACTGGCCGGACGACGAGTACACCGAGGGCGAGTTCCTCACCGCGCTCCTGGACCGCACCGGCGCGCTGCTGCTGCTCGACGTCGCGAACGTGTACGCGAACGCGGTGAACCGGGGCACGGACCCGGAGGCGCTGTTCGACGCGATCCCGCTGGACCGGGTGGCCTACGTGCACGTCGCGGGCGGCGCCGAGCACCCGGCGGACCCGGGGGTCTACCACGACACGCACACCGACCCGGTGCCCCCGGCGGTGCTGGCGCTGCTGCAGCGGCTGCGCGAGCGGCTCCCCGCCGCGCCGGCCGTGATGCTGGAGCGCGACGGCCGCTACCCGCCGGCCGCGCAGCTGCGCAGCGAGCTGGATGCGATCGCCACGGCGGCGGCGCTGCCCCGGGCCACGGCGGCGACGCTCCCGGCGGTGGCGCGGGGCACCGGGGTGCGCGCGTGACCGCCGGTGACCTGCCGACGGTGCGCTCCCCACCCGG
>DASVUG010000238.1:0-4579 GCA_036387155.1 Pseudonocardia sp.
CCGCTGCAGGCGGGGCCGGCCGGGCTCCTCGTGCACCCGCTCGTCGGCCGGCGCCGCCATCAGGGTCGTCCCCGGGACGCCTTCTCGTCCTCGTCCGCCTCGTCCGCGACCCGCCCGTTGTGCCGGGCGCCCTGCCCGGGAGCGGCGTGCCGGCCGGCGTGCCCGCCGTGGTGCCCGTCGTGCCCGTCCAGCAGGCCGTCGTCCACGCTGAGCGGCCGCTCGATCTCGTGCGGCTTGACGTTGACGAAGAACGCGTCGCCGTAGGTGCGCTGGCCGAACTCGACGGCCTGCTCGATCGCCGCCGTCGAACGCAGCCCGCGGCGGACCAGCGGGTCGCTGCGCAGGTCGCGGGCCAGCGCCACGCACATCAGCACCATGACCACCGCGAACGGTGCGGCCATGATGATCGTGATGTTCTGGATACCGGACAGGGCGTCGCCCTGTCCGCCGCCGACCACCAGCATGATCGCGCCGATCGCGCCCATGACCGAACCCCAGAAGACGACCACCTTCTTGTCGGGGTGGATGGTGCCGCGCTGGCTGAGGGTGCCCATCACGATCGACGCGGCGTCGGCGCCGGAGACGAAGAAGATCGCGACGAGCAGCATCGCGATGACGCCGAGGATCGCCCCCAGCGGCAGCGTGTCGAGCAGGCCGAACAGCTGCGCCTCGGTCGAGCGCGACGCGAGGTCGGTGCCGCTGCGCTGCAGGTTGATCGCCGCGCCGCCGAAGACGGCGAACCACACCAGGCTGACCACGCTCGGGATCAGGACGACGCCGGCGACGAACTGGCGGATGGTGCGGCCGCGGCTGATGCGGGCGATGAACATCCCCACGAACGGCGTCCACGAGATCCACCAGGCCCAGTAGAAGACCGTCCACCCGGCCAGCCACTTCGCCGTGGCGTCCCCGCCGGTGGCCGCGGTGCGGGCGGCCATCTGCCCGAGGTTGCTGAAGTAGTCGCCGATCATGGTGGGCAGCAGGTTGAGGATCAGCACCGTCGGGCCGCCGACGAACACCACCAGGGCCAGCACCCCGGCCAGCACCATGTTGACGTTGGACAGGGCCTGGATGCCCTTGGAGACGCCCGACACCGCCGAGAGGATGAAGGCGATCGTCAGCACCACGATGATCACCACGAGCAGCGTGGTGCTCACCGACGCCATGAACCCGCCCGCGGTGAGCCCGCCGCCGATCTGCAGCGCGCCCAGGCCCAGCGAGGCGGCGGAGCCGAACAGCGTCGCGAAGATCGCGAGGATGTCCACGGCGCGGCCGAACGCGCCCTCGGCCCGGCGGCGGCCGAACAGCGGGATGAACGCCGAGCTGATCAGCTGCGGGCGTCCGCGGCGGAAGGTGCCGTAGGCGATGGAGAGGCCGACCACGGCGTAGATCGCCCACGGGTGCAGCGTCCAGTGGAACAGCGTCGTGGCCATGGCGACGTCGAACGCCTCGGGCGTGCCCGCCACCGCGGTGCCCGGCGGGGGCGCGGTGAAGTGCGCCAGGGGCTCCGCGACGCCGTAGAACATCAGCCCGATGCCCATGCCGGCGCTGAACATCATCGCGATCCAGGAGGAGGTGCGGAACTCCGGCGCCTCGTCGTCGCGGCCCAGGGGGATCCGGCCGTAGCGGCTCATCGCCAGCCACAGCGCGAAGACGACGAAGCCGCTGGCGGCCAGCACGAACGCCCAGCCGCCCCCGGTGATGACGCCGCCGAGCACGGCGGAGGCGACGGCGCTGAGCGACGCGGAGCCCAGCACCCCCCAGGCGATGAACGCGACCGTGAGCGCGGCCGCGACGCCGAAGACCACCTTGTCGGTCGGCTGGTGCCGGTTCTCCGCCTCCGTCTCGTCGCGCAGCGACGGCGGTTCGAAGGGCGGGTCGGCGCCGTCGCGCTCGCGGGATGAGGCGTCAGTGGCCATCGGGGCCCCCTCGCGGTGGTGGGTTGGGCGTCGGGAGTGCGGGATCAGGGGTGGGGCGTCAGGAACGGGGCGCTAGGAACGGGCGGTGCCCGCGAGCGTCCGGCCCGCGAGCTGGCGGCGCAGCCGGGTGAACGGCCGGGGGCTGTTCAGCGCCAGCACGGCGGTGGTGGCGCCGCCGCGGTGGTAGGTCGCCACGAATGCTCGCTCGTCCGGACCGCCCTCGACGTAGCGGACCTCGTCGGACGGCTCCGCCGCGCCGGCGTACTGGATGCGGGAGCCGTACTGGTCCGACCAGAAGTAGCGCGGCTTGGTCACGGTCCGCACCGTCCGGCCGGCGAGGAGGTTCGCCACCGCGACCGCCGGCCCCTCGGCGGCGTCGGTCCAGTGCTCGCGACGCTCGTAGCGGGCCGTGTGCGGGTCCCAGGGCTGCGCGACGTCGCCGACGGCGACGACGTTGGGGCGGTCGGTGGCGTAGCCGGCGTCGGTCAGGACCCCGGTGTCGATCGCGAGCCCGGCGTCGGCGAGCCAGCCGACCGCGGGCCGCATGCCGATCCCGACCACGACGACGTCGGCCGGCAGCTCCCGCCCGTCGCTGCACCGCAGGCCGGTGACGCGCCGCCGGCCCGCGCCGTCGTCGGCCGAGAGCCAGTCCACGACCGTCGTGCCGGTGAGCAGGGGGACGCCGTTCGCCGCGTGCAGCCCGGCGCACACCGCCCCCAGCTCCGGCCCGAGCGCCCCCGCCAGCGGGACGGGCAGGGCCTCGACGATCGTGACGTCGCGGCCGAGTGCCTTCCCGGTGGCGGCGACCTCCGCGCCGATGAACCCCGCCCCGATCACGACCACGTGCTCGACGCCGCCGGTCAGGTCGGCGCGCAGCGCGTCCGCGTCCGCCAGGTCGCGCAGGACGTGCACCCCGGCCAGGCCCTCGGCGGCGGGCAGCCGCCGCGGCACCCCGCCGGTGGCGATCACCAGCGCGTCGGCGGTGATCTCCGCCCCGGAGGACAGGACGATCCGTCCGCCGGCGGGGTCGAGCCGCTCGGCGGCGTCGCCGAGGTGCCACCGCGCGCCGAGCTCGTCGAGCTCCGCCTGCTCGGCGAGCGCCAGGTCGGCGGCCCCGACCGTGCCGAGGAGGTAGTCCTTGGAGAGCGGTGGCCGGTCGTAGGGCAGGTGCGGCTCCGCACCGACGACGTCCAGCTCACCGTCGTAGCCCTGGGCCCGGAGCTGCTGCGCGGCCCGCAACCCGGCGAGCGACGCGCCGACCACCGCCACCCGGCGGAGGCTCACGACGCCCCGGCCCGGAGCCCGGCCACTGCACCCATGGGTGATCCCCCGTTGCGTATGACGCGCATCGTGCTGCGATACGGAACAGTGCACCGGGCGCACCCCGCACGTCAAGGGGTAGTCGCGGCAGGACCCCGAGTACCCGGACAGCGGCGATCGAGGCCGAAGAGGCACGAGGGCGACCGGGTGGCTCACACCCCCAGTCGTCCGACCGGCCTTGACGCGCGGCGGACGGGGTTCTTACCGTGTTGCGTATGCCGCGACGCAGTGCGTCATGTGGCACAACCTCCGCCACGCCGACCCCGCGTCGAAAGGTGTCCCGTGTCCGTCGAGACCGACCTGCCACCCAGCCTCCTGCCCACGTTGCCCGGCTCCTCCTACACCGACCCGGAGGTCTTCGCCGCCGAGCAGGAGCGGATCTTCGAGGCGCACTGGTTCGCCGCGGCCCGCGCCGTCGAGATCGGCGACCCCGGGTCGTTCCGGACCGTCGACGTGGGCCGGGAGAACGTCCTGCTCGTCCGCGGGCGCGACCGGGTGCTCCGGGCCTTCCTCAACGTCTGCCGCCACCGCGGCGCCCGCGTGTGCGTGCAGGAGTCGGGCACCGGGCAGCGCAAGCTGCAGTGCGGCTACCACGCGTGGACCTACGGCCTCGACGGCCGGCTCGTCGCCGCGCCGAACCTGACGCAGATGGCCGACGTCGACCGGTCGCGGTTCGGCCTCATCCCCGTGCACCTGCGCGAGTGGCTCGGCTACGCCTGGGTGTGCGTCGCGGACGAGGCGCCGTCGTTCGAGGAGACGGTCGTCGGCGCGGTCGCCGCGAGGCTGGGCGACCCCGCGCTCATCGACGGCTGGGGCATCGACCGGCTCGACGTCGGCCGGCGCATCACCTACGACGTCAGGGCGAACTGGAAGCTGATCGTCGAGAACTTCATGGAGTGCTACCACTGCGCGACGATCCACCCGGAGCTGACCGAGGTGCTGCCGGAGTTCGCCGACGGCTACGCGGCGCAGTACTTCGTCGGCCACGGCGCCGAGTTCGGCGACGGCGTCCAGGGCTTCACCGTGGACGGCAGCGAGGGCCTGGACCAGCTCCCGGGCGTCCCCGCCGAGCACGACCGCCGGTACTACGCGATCACCGTCAACCCGCAGGTGTTCGTCAACCTGGTGCCCGACCACGTCATCTTCCACCGCATGTACCCCGTGGCGGCGGACCGGACGGTCGTCGAGTGCGACTGGCTCTACCTGCCCGACGTCGTCGCGTCCGGCAGGGACGTCAGCCGCTCGGTCGAGCTGTTCCACCGCGTCAACGAGCAGGACTTCGACGCCGCGGAGCGCTGCCAGCTCGCCGCGACCTCCCGCGCGTACGCGCGGGGCGGGGT
>DASVUG010000239.1:0-1581 GCA_036387155.1 Pseudonocardia sp.
GAACAGCCCCGGGCCGCGCACCTGGACCGCGCCGAGCCCGTCCCCGTCGTCCCCGTACCCGTCGTCGCCGCCGTCGGGGCCCTCCGGGCCGTCGGGAAGCGGGGCGAGCCGCACCGCGGTGTCGCGCAGCGGCCGCCCGACCGTGCCGGGTTCGGGCGCCTCGTCGGCGCGCGCGGCGGTCAGGATCAGCGTCTCGGTCAGCCCGTACCGCTCGCGGACGGCGAGGCCGGTGAGCCGCGTGATGCGCTCGTGGTCGACGGCGGTGAGCGGGGCGGAGCCGGAGACGAGCAGGCGGGCACGTCCGACCGCGGCGGCCCGGTCGGCGTCGTGTTCGAGGTCCGCGGCCAGCCGGTGGTAGTGGGTGGGGACGCCGAACACCAGGCCCGCTCCGCCGTCGACCGCGTCGGCCAGCGCGGGCGTGGAGAAGGCGCCGAGGTGGCGCAGGGTGCCGCCGCGGCGCAGCGGGCCGAGCAGCCCGAGCACGAGGCCGTGCACGTGGAACAGGGGCAGGGCGTGGACGAGGGTGTCGGCGGCGGTCCAGGCCCAGGCGTCGGCCAGGGCGTCGAGGTTCGCCGCCACGGCGCCCCGGGAGAGCACCGCCCCCTTCGGCGGCCCGGTGGTGCCGGAGGTGTAGATCACCAGCGCGGGGGCGCCGTCCGGCGGTGTGTCGGAACCGACCGTTGGCGCTGTCGAACGTGCGCACTCGCGGGGGCCGGGGGGCACGGGGACGTGCCGCACGGCCCGCAGCGGCTCGGGCAGGACCTCGTGGGGGGCGGCGAGGACGGCCGCCGGCGCGGCGTCGGCGACCACGTGCTCCAGCTCACGGCGGCCGCTGCGGGGGTTGAGGGGGACGGCGGGGACGCCGGCGAGCACGGCGGCGACGACCCCGACCGCGGTGGCGAGGCCCGGCGTCGCCCAGACCGCGACCCGGCTCGTCCCGCGCAGCTCACCGGCGAGCGCCCCGGCCCGGGCGGCCAGCTCCGCGTAGGTGACAGCGCCGTCGGGGAACGCGACGGCGGTGCGGTCGGGCGGGTCGTGCAGCGCCGGGAGCAGGCTGGTCACCGGGCCATCGTGGCGGCCCACCGGGCGGCCGTCACCTCCCGGGCGGCGCCCCGGCCCGGGCCAGGAGGGCCTGGCCCAGCGCCGTCCCGGACCGCCACGCCGTCTCGACCCGGGACCTGCCCCAGCCGTCGCCGGCGAGGTGGACGCCGTCGTCGCCGAGGTGGAACAGGGCGTCGCGGGACGCGGCCGGCTGCGCGAAGCGCCAGCGGTGGGCGTGGGTCCAGACGGGCGCCGAGCGGACGCCGAGCAGCTCGCGCAGCGCGTCGAGCACCGGGCCGACGGCGTCGTCGGGGGACGCGTCGTAGCGGCGGGCGGGCTCGTCCGCGGTGTGCGCGACCAGCACCGGGGCGCCGTCGCCGCGCCGGTCGCCGTCGTCGGCGACGATCGAGAGCAGGGGGTGGTCGTTGACGAAGGCGGCGGTCAGCGGCGCCCACTCCCGGCGCTCCCAGCCGGCGGCGACGGAGATCACGCCGCGCCACTCGCGGCCGTCGACGACGGCGGCCGCGGCGGTGCCGTCGT
>DASVUG010000240.1:0-7805 GCA_036387155.1 Pseudonocardia sp.
GCTTCACCGGCGCCGCCGGACCCGCGATCCACAACCAGCAGGCGAACAAGGACACGACGTTCTGCGGCAACACCGTGGAGCGAGCCGCGGACCGCTGGGTCACCGAGCATCGGCGACCCGACGGTCCCGTGCGCCGGCGGCCCCACGACGCCGACCTCGACCACGACGCCCACCGCCACGCCGACGACCACCCCGACCTCGACCGCCACACCGACGACCACGACGCCGACGACCACGTCCCCGCCGGCGACCACGCCCGCCCCGCCGGCCACGGCGCAGGTCGTCACCGCCGAGGCGGAGTCCGGGACGCTGACCGCGCCGATGGCCGTGCGCACCGACAGCAAGGCGCAGGGCGGGCGCTACGTCGTCCAGGCCAGCGGGTCGGCGGTCGGCCGGGACGCGGTGACGGTCACCGTCCCCGCCGCGGGCCGCTACGCGCTCGCCCTGCGCGTCATCACACCGGACGGGTCCAGCGACTCGGTCCTGTTCGGCGTCGACGCCGGGTCGTCGGCGGCCTGGAGCCTCGGCACCCACAAGTCCTGGACGTGGGTGACCGGTCCCACCCTGACGCTGACGGCCGGCCGGCACGCCGTCGTGGTGTCGAAGCGGGAGAACGGGGCGCGGATCGACGCCCTGCGGCTGACCCCGCGCTAGGTCTCGAAACGGTCTCGGCGCCGGACGGCCCCGCTTCCGCGTGCGACCCTGCGGCGACCCGGCGTGACCGTCGCGTCGGGAGCGACGGGGGTGGGCCGGTGCGGGTACGCAGCTGGGGACCGCGGCGGGGGGCCGTGCTCGCGGTGCTGGTCGCCGCGGTCGTGACCCTCGCCGGGTGCGCGGACCCCGCGGGCACCGCACCGCCCCCGCCCCTGCCCGGCCAGGCCGACACCGGCGGCTACGACGCGATCATCGCCGCGTCGCCGGTGGCCGACCCGGCGTCGATCCCGGCCGGCTCCTGGGCCGACGCCATCAGGCAACGCGGCAAGCTCGTCCGCGGCGGCACCGACACCGGGCGGCTGTTCTCGCTGCGCGACCCGGCCACGAACAAGGTCACCGGCTTCGACGCGGGCCTCGCCGCGATGCTCGCCCACTACATCACCGGCAAGACCGGCGACGACGCCGTCGAGCTCGTCATCACCACCGTCGACACGCGCGAGACGCTGCTGCAGAACAAGACCGTCGACGCCGTGTTCGCCACCTACACGATCACGCAGCCGCGCGCCGAGAAGGTCGCGTTCGCCGGGCCCTACTACGAGTCCGGTGCCTCGATCATGGTCAAGGCCGACAACACCACGATCAACGGCGTCGGCGACCTCAAGGGGAAGACGATCGCCACCGAGGCCAACTCCACGGCCGTCCTGGCGCTGCAGCAGCAGGTCCCCGACGCCAAGCCGCTGCTGTTCCAGGAGGACGCGCAGTGCGTCGCGGCGGTGAAGCAGGGCCGCGCCGAGGCGTACGTGCTCGACCAGTCCATCCTGATCTCCACCGCGAGCCAGGACCCGTCGGTGAAGGTCGTCGGCGAGCCGTTCACGAAGGAGCCCTACGGCATCGGCCTGCCGCGCGACGACGCGGCGGCCAAGCAGTTCGTCAACGACTGGCTGCAGAAGGTCTACGCCGACGGCAGCTGGGCCAAGCTCTGGCAGGCCACCGTCGGGACGGCCGTGAAGTCCCCGCCGCCCCCGCCGCCGGCGATCGGTTCGGCACCGGGCTCCTGACGCCGGTGGGCGGGCAGACCGACGGCGCGGCGCGTTCCGCGCGTCCGACCGAGCGCGGCGAGGGGGAGCGTTGAGCGTCGTCACCGGCAACCTCGGCTTCCTGGCCGGCGGCCTGCTCGTCACCCTCGCGCTGACGGTGCTGGGGTTCCTCGGCGCGCTGGCGCTCGGGACGGTCCTCGCAGTGTTCCGGGTGAGCCCGGTGCCGCCGCTGCGGGTCGTCGGCGCGGTCTACGTCGAGGTGCTGCGCAACATGCCGCTGCTGGCGCTGCTGGTGCTGGTCGTGTTCGGGCTGCCCGACATCGGGGTGACCTTCTCGCTGTTCACCTCGGCGACGCTGTGCCTCGCGGCCTTCGGGGCGGCCTTCGTGTGCGAGACGGTCCGGGGCGGGATCAACACCGTCGCCGTCGGGCAGGCCGAGGCGGCCCGCTCGCTGGGGATGACGTTCGGCCAGTCGCTGCGGTACGTGATCCTCCCGCCCGCCTTCCGGACGATGGTGCAGCCGCTGGTGAACATCTTCATCGGCATCGCGCTGGGGTCGTCGCTGGCGTCGGCCATCGGGGTGTCCGAGCTGACCAACCGCACGCAGGTGCTCAACCTGCAGTCCGCGGAGGCCGTGGTGCTGTTCCTGGTCAGCGGTGCGGTGTACCTGGCGATCGCCCTGCTCGGCGGCGCCGCGGGCGGGGCGCTGGAGCGCCGGGTCTCGGGGCGCGGCCGGTGAGCCGGACCGACACCCGGCGGGCAGCGGAGCGGTGAGGGGGACAGCACAGTGACGGCGGCGACGCGGGTGCTCTTCGACGAGCCGGGGCCGCGGGGGCGGGCGCGGATCCGGCTGTTCACGCTCGTCGGGCTGGTGTTCGTGGCCGGCGTGGTGGCGCTCGTGCTGTACCAGTTCTACCGCAGCGGGCAGCTCGGCCGGAGCCGCTGGGTGGTGTTCCTGCAGCCCGCCTACCTCGGTTTCCTGTGGCAGGGCTTCCTCGGCACGATCACCGCGACGGCGCTCGCCGCGGTCTTCGCGTTCCCGCTCGGGGTGGTCCTCGCCCTCGGGCGGCTCTCGCGCGTCGGCGTCGTGCGGTGGCTGTCGGTGGGCTACATCGAGCTGTTCCGCAGCGTGCCGCTGCTCCTGCTCGTCTACGCCTTCCTGCTGGCGCTGCCCCGGTTCGGGGTCAACCTGCCGATCCTGTGGAAGCTGGTCGTGCCGATCGTCCTGGTCAACGTCGCGGCGCTGGCCGAGATCTTCCGGGCGGGCATCCTCGCGGTCGACCGCGGCCAGGCCGAGGCCGCGGCCGCGCTGGGCCTGCGCGAGGGCACGGCGATGCGCACGGTGATCCTCCCGCAGGCGGTCCGGATCGTCGTCCCGACGCTGGTGACCCAGCTCGTCGCGCTGCTCAAGGACTCGACGCTCGGTTTCGTCGTGAGCTACCCGGAGCTGCTCAAGCAGGCCAACAACCTGACCGTCTACACCCGCCTGCTCGTGCAGACGTTCCTGGTGGTCGCGACGATCTACGTGGTGGTGAACCTGCTCCTGTCGCGGCTGGCGACCTGGCTGGAGCGGCGGCTGTCCACGCGCACCAGCACCCGCGCGGCGCGCGGCGTCGCCGAGCCCGAGGGCGTCCCGCAGACGATGGCGTGATCGTTCCGGGAGTGACGGGACGGCGGTCGCGCCAGCACCGGCGTCACCCCCGGATCGATCACCGCCCGGTGATCGATCCGAGCGCGACGTCAGCGCGGTCGGCACGACGCCCCTGTCGCCCTCGGAACGATCACGACCGGAACGATCACGGGAGGGCGAGCGCGTCCAGGGTGACGCCCTGGCGCCGTGCCGCCCGGGCGAGCTCCTGGCGGACCCGGGCCGCGACCCACCACGACCGGTTGATCACCTGTTCCGCTGTGAACCGCAGGACCGTCCACCCGGCCGCGCTCAGGTACGCCTGCCGGTCCAGGTCGCGCATCGCCCGCTGCTGGGTGCGGTGCGCCCCGCCGTCGTACTCGATCGCGACGCGGAGGGCCGGGTAGGCCAGGTCGAGCAGGAACGGCCCGACCGGGTGCTGGAGCACGGGTACCGGGAGGCCGTCGAGCACGACGGCGACCCGGACGCGGGACTCCATCGGGGACTCCGACCGGGGATCGGCCAACCGGACCACCTCGCCCAGCCGGGCGCTGCCGCGGGCGCCCAGGTGGCGGCGTCCCAGGTCGCGGACGGCCGACGGGGCGAACCCGTGCACGCGGGCGAGCGCGTCCACGGCGACCACGGCCTCGGTCACGGAGCTCCTGCGGGCCAGGTCGTACGCGGTGCGCGTCGGCGAGGTGACGGTCGTGCCGTCGACCGCGGCGGTCTCGTCCGCACGCAGCAGGCCGCGGCGCACGACGACGCCGGGGTGGGAGCGGTACGCCCTGCCCGGCAGCACGAGGTCGACGGGCGCGTCGGCCGGCCCGCACGAGGCGCCCAGCAGCTCGGCCGCGGCGTACCCGCCGACGACTCCCCGGCCGCGCAGGAGCAGGTGCGCGGCCCGGGCCCGCAGCGTGAGGTCGGTCCCGACGTCCGCGCCGATGTAGACGTCCGGGAACAGGCGGCGGAACCGCGGTCCGCGCAGCACGCCGGGGGTGACGAGCCCGGCGGCGACGGCGTCGGTGCCGCGGAAGGGACGGTCCGGGTCCAGGGGCACGGCGCAACGGACGGAGCGCGCCGCGCCCCGGTTCCTGATCCTTCCGACCGCGACGTCACCGCAGTCCGGACAGCACTGGCGTCCCGCTCGGACGGATCACCGACCGTCGATCGTTCCGACGGCGACGTCACCGCGGCTCGGACAGCACTGGCGTCCCGCTCGGATCGATCACCGGCCGGAGATCCGTCCCAGGGCGACGCGACCGCTGCCGCCGCTACGCGGGCGTCGCCCCCGGACCGATCACGCGCCGCCCGCCACCACCCGTTCGAGCCGGGCGAGGGACTCCTCGAGCCACGCGCGCACCTCGTCGGCGGCGTGGCCGTGCCGGCGCGTCTCGGGCTGGTCGCCCAGGAACGACAGGTGCATGGTCACCGACGAGTGCCCCGGCTCGGCGTGGAAGACCTGGAGCCAGCCCGCGTAGTCGGGGGAGTCCTCGCTGCCCCACTCCACCCGCAGCTGCTCGGGCCGCACCCCGACCAGCCCGTCCGCGTGCACGTCGCGCGACGCGACGTCGGCGTGCACGGGGGTGGGGTCGCCGACGTCGCCGGTCGGGCGCACCCCGATGGGCTCCGGCATCCACTCGGGCAGCCGCTTCAGGTCGCCGACGATCCGGAACACGGCCTCTGCATCGGCCGGCATCCGCCGCTCCGCTTCGAACTCCGCCATGCGCACCCCGTACCCCGTCGGCCCGTCGGGCACGCGGTCGCCGCGCCCTACCCCCCGGCGGACACCCCGATCAGCATGCCGACGAGGTAGGTCGCGCCGGCGGCGAGCGCGCCGAAGGCCAGCTGCCGAGCGCCGGCGAACCACCACGGCCGGTCGGTGAACCGCGAGGTCACCGCGCCGACGACGAACAGCCCGACCGCGCCGACCAGCAGCCCCACGGCCAGGGACGAGCTGCCGAGCAGGAACGGCACCAGCGGGACGATGCTGCCGAGGGCGAAGCACAGGAACGACGACGCCGCAGCCGTCCACGGGGAGGGCTGTTCGTCGGGATCGACGCCCAGCTCCTGGGTGACGTGCACCTTGAGCGCGAGCTCCGGGTCGGAGTGCACCTCGCGGGCCACGGCCTCGGCCGTCGCTCGGGTCAGCCCCATGTCCCGGTACATCTCGACGAGCTCGGCCTCCTCGGCCTTCGGGTGGCGCTGCAACTCGGCGCGCTCCACCGCGACCTCGCGGCCCACCGCGTCGTTCTGGGTCTGCACCGACGCGAACTCCCCGAGCGCCATCGAGAACGCGCCGGCCACCAGCCCCGCCATCCCGGTCAGGATGATCCCCTGCCGGTCGGCGCCGCCCCCGCCGACGCCCGCGATCAGGGCGATGTTGGTGACCAGGCCGTCCATCGCCCCGAACGTCGCGGCGCGCAGGGCGCCGCCGGAGACGTCGCGGTGGTGGTGGTCGCCCTGGTGCTCGGCGTACTCGGCCGGGCCGGGGAGCTGGGACATGCCGTCCAGCGTAGGTCGCGTCGGGGCGCCCCACCGCTCGTCGGGGCCGGGGGAGCGGTGCGGTCGGGTCGCGGGGTCCCGGGGGCGAGCGCCAGACTGCGACGATGACGCCCGAGCCGCTGTGGCTCTTCGCCGACCAGCTCGGCCCGCACGTCCACGCCACCGACGCGCACCGCGACCGCGAGGTCGTGCTGGTCGAGTCGACGAAGGTCCTGCACCGCAAGCGGTTCCACCGCCAGAAGGTGCACATCGTCTGGTCGGGGATGCGCCACCTCGCCGCCGAGCTGGGCGACCGGGCGCAGCTGCTGCAGGCGCCGACCTACCGCGAGGCGCTGGAGCGGGTCGGCCGCCCGGTCGTGGTGCACGAGCCGACGTCGCACGCCGCGCTGGCCTTCGTCGAGCGGCTGCGGGAGGAGGGGCTGGTCGCGGAGATCCTGCCCACGCCGACGTTCGCGCTGCCGCGGGCGGAGTTCACCGCGTGGGCCGGCGACCGCGAGCGGTTCCTGATGGAGGACTTCTACCGGTCCCAGCGGCGCCGCTTCGACATCCTGATGGAGGGCGGCGAGCCGGTCGGCGGGAAGTGGAACTACGACCACCAGAACCGCGAGCCGCCGCCGAAGGGGAAGGCCACGCTCGGCGTCGTCGGGCCGTGGCAGCCCCCCGAGGACGAGATCGACGAGCGGGTCCGCGCGGACCTCGACGCGCTGGACCTGCCGACCATCGGCCGCGACGGGCCGCGCTGGTTCGCCGTGACGGCGGACGAGGCCCGCCGCGCGCTGGCCCACTTCGTGCACCACCGCCTGCCGCACTTCGGGCCGCCCGAGGACGCGATGCTGCACGGCGACTGGGCCATGGCGCACTCGCTGCTGTCCGTGCCGCTCAACCTCGGCCTGCTGCACCCGCTCGACGTCGTCCGCGAGGCCGAGTCGGCGTTCCGCACCGGTGACGTCCCGCTGGCCAGCGCCGAGGGCTTCGTCCGGCAGGTGATCGGCTGGCGCGAGTACATCTGGCACCTGTACTGGCACTTCGGCCGCGACTACCTGCAGAAGAACGCCCTCCACGCCCGCACGCCGCTGCCGGACTGGTTCGCCGAGCTGGACGCCGACGCCGTCACCGCCGCCTGCCTGCGCAGCGCGCTGGAGGGCGTCCGCGACCGCGGCTGGACCCACCACATCCAGCGGCTGATGGTGCTCGGCAACCACGCGCTGCAGCGCGGCTACCACCCGCGCGCGCTGTCGGACTGGTTCCGGGAGGCGTTCGTGGACGGCTTCGAGTGGGTGATGCCGACGAACGTGATCGGCATGAGCCAGCACGCCGACGGCGGCATGCTCGCCACCAAGCCGTACTCGTCGGGCGGGGCGTACATCAACCGGATGTCCGACCACTGCGGCACCTGCGCGTTCGACCCGCGCAAGCGCCTCGGCGACGACGCCTGCCCGTTCACCGCGGGCTACTGGGCGTGGGTGCACCGCCACCGCGGGCTGCTGGCGTCGAACAACCGGACGCAGCGCGTCGTGGCGAACATGGAGCGGCTCTCCGACCTCGACGCCGTCCTGGAGCAGGAGGCGGCGCGGGAGGAGTACTGACGGGCGGGGTGGGGTGCGGGTCGCGGCGCGGGTTCTGCGGCCGTCGCGCGTGGATCGGGGCCGCCGCGCGGGCCGGGACGCGCGCGGCGACGCGAAGCGGCGCGCGGCAGGGCGACGTCCACCGGGTCCGGATCGCCCGACCGGGTGACGGCCCCTCCTCGCTAAGCTCGGGGCGTGGGGTCGGAGCGGGTCCGGGACGTCGTCGGGACGCTCGCGCGCCTGTGCCTCGCAGCCGTCTTCCTGGTGTCCGGTGTGCTGAAGGCCGTCGACCCGGACGCGACCTACGTCGCCGTGCGGGCCTACGACGTGCTGCCCCGGGCGGGGGTCGCCGTCGTCGCCACCGTGCTGCCCTGGGCGGAGATCGTCCTCGGGCTCCTGCTGCTCGCGGGCGTCGCGACG
>DASVUG010000241.1:0-3161 GCA_036387155.1 Pseudonocardia sp.
CTTCGCGCAGCGGTTCTACGCGTTCAGCCAGTTCAAGCGCTCGGCGCTGCCGAACGGGCCGAAGGTCAGCCACGGCGGGTCGCTCTCACCCCGCGGCGACTGGCGCGCCCCGTCGGACCTGCCGGCGCGCATCTGGCTGGACGAGATCCGCCGCGAGGTCCCCGACGCCTGACCCTCCGCGAGTGCGCACGTTCGACAGCGCGAGTGCGCACGTTCGACAGCGCGAGCGCGCTGTTCGGGCAGGCGTGTGAGGTCGGTCCCAGGGACGGCGGCGGGCGGGGTCCGGGTGTCACGCTTTCGGCGTCACCGACGACCCGGGGACCCGACGAGGGCCTCGAGGGAGGTAGGACAACGATGTCTGACGGCACCCCCGTGCCCGCGGTACCCGGCCCGACGGCACGCGACGAGGTCGCGTCGCCGTACCGCTCGGGAGCCCTGGCGCCCACCGCTCCTGCGGCGGCCGACCGGCCGCGCCGCACCCGCGTCCACCACCTGCGCGAGCTCAAGGAGCGCGGCGAGCGCTGGCCGATGCTCACCGCCTACGACCGCTACACCGCGGAGATCTTCGACGAGGCCGGTATCCCGGTGCTGCTCGTCGGCGACTCGGCCGCCAACAACGTCTACGGCTACGACAACACGCTGCCGGTCACGGTCGACGAGCTGCTGCCGCTGGTCAAGGCCGTGGTGCGGGGGACGCGCAGCGCGCTGGTGGTGGCCGACCTGCCCTTCGGCAGCTACCAGGTCGGCCCCGAGCAGGCGCTGGGGACGGCCTTCCGCTTCATGAAGGAGGGCGGGGCGCACGCGGTCAAGCTGGAGGGCGGGGCGCGGTTCGCCCCCCAGGTCGAGGCGCTCGTGGGCGCGGGGATCCCGGTGATGGCGCACCTCGGGTTCACCCCGCAGAGCGAGCACGCTTTGGGCGGGTTCCGCATCCAGGGCCGCGGCGAGGCGGAGAAGCGGTTGGTGGAGGACGCGCTGGCGCTGCAGGCGGCCGGGGCGTTCGCCGTCGTGCTGGAGATGGTGCCCGCCGACGTGGCCAAGCGCGTCACCGCCGAGCTCGTGATCCCGACCGTCGGCATCGGCGCCGGTCCGGACTGCGACGCACAGGTGCTCGTGTGGTCGGACATGGCGGGGATGAACCGGGGGCGCAAGCCGCGGTTCGTCAAGCCGTACGCCGACCTGGGCGGGATCCTGCTGGACGCCGCGCGCCGCTACGCCGCGGAGGTGCGGGGCGGCGAGTACCCGGACGCGGAGCACTCCTACAGCTGAGGCCGCCTGCCGGGCGGTGGGCGCGGCTCAGGACGTGGTGAACAGGATGCGCCCGGTGGCCGGGTCCGCCTCGACGAGCCGGGCCCGCACCGTCGCCCCCGGCCGCAGCGGCCCGGTGCAACGGGCCAGCACGGCCGGCTCCTGCAGGTAGACCTCCCCCGGGCCGCCGTCGGGGCGCCCGCCGCGCAGCACCACCGCGGGGAACTCCTCGCCGACCCGCCGCGCCAGCAGCGCGGCCTCGGTGCGGTCCACGCAGGCCCGGCCGACGGCCGCGGCCGTGTGGTCCGACGCCGCCATGACCGCCGGCAGCGCGGGCAGCGCCGACCGCACCCACTCCGGGACGTCCGTCCCGGCGGCCAGGGCCAGGCACAGCTCGGTGCCGAACCGGTCGACGAGTCGCCGCAGCGGGGCGGTGACGTGCGCGTAGGGCGACCCGAGCCCCGCGTGCCCCGGGTCGGCCGGTACCGGCACGCCGAGCGGGGCGTCGAACGCGGTGTAGCCGGCCCCGCGCAGCAGCGCGGTCGCGGCCCGGCGCAGGGCGAGCGCGGCGGGGGTGTCGTCCGGCAGGCCGGCGAGCAGCGCGGCCGGGGTGGTGCCGGCCGGGGCGTCGACGCCGAGGGCCCGCGCGACGGCGAACAGCTCGGCGACGGCGGCGGGCTCGGGTGCGGGCAGGGTGCGCAGCAGCCCGACACCGGCGTCGAGCATCATCCGGGCCGCCGCGGCGCCGGTGAGCAGCGAGATCTCGGCGTTCCACGCCTCCACGGCGAGGCGCCGGCGGACCACGACCGTCCAGGCGGGCGCGTCGCCGGCCGGCTCCCGCCCGGCGCCGCGGCGCTCCGCGGGACCGCCGTCGGCAGGGACCACCTCCTGCTCGGGAAGCTCGAGCTCGATCGCGCCGCGGCGCACGGCCCGCGCCCGGCGCAGCGGCCCCAGCTCGGGCAGGGCGGCGATCGCCGGGGGGACGCGGCCGGCGTCGACCGCGGCCTGCACGCCCGCGTAGTCCAGCCGGGCCCGCGACGCGACGACGGCCCGGCGCACGTCGACCGCCGTCGGCTCGCCGGCGCCGTCGGTGTCGATCCGCCACAGCACCGCGGGCCGCGGGCCGTCGGGCAGCAGGCTCGCGGCGCCCTCCGAGAGCACCGGCGGGTGCAGCGGCACCGACCCGTCCGGCAGGTAGACCGTCTGCCCGCGCCGCCGGACCTCGGTGTCCAACGCCCCGCCGGGCGCGACGACGGCGCCGAGGTCGGCGATGGCGTAGTGCACGCGGAACCCGTCGCCCCGCCGGACGACGCCGACGGCCTGGTCCAGGTCCTTCGCGCCGGGCGGGTCGATCGTCACGAGCTCGACGTCGGTGGCGTCGACGCGGTCGGGACCCGGCCCGGGCCGCCCGGCCGCGGCCGCGGCGGCCTCGGCGAGCACCGCGGGCGGGAACTCGGCGGGCAGCGCGAACTCCGCGCGGACGGCGGCGAAGTCGGGGAACACGCGCGCCTACATCCAGCCGGGGAGCGGGCCCGGGCGCTTGCCCTCGGCGGTGCGCAGGCTCCGGCCCTTCGAGCGCCCCAGCAGCCACGCCGCCAGCTCCGCCGCCGGCCCGCGGACCTCCGTCACCCCGCCCGGCGCGCCGTCCGCCCCGTCGCCCGGCCCGTCGCCGCCCACGGACCACGACCGCGCCTCGTCGGTCGGGCGCAGGACCAGCCGCGGGAAGTCGGGGCGCGCCGCGAAGGTCGTCGTGGCGTCCGTCAGCAGCTCGTGCAGCATCGGCCGCGGCAGGTCGGCGAACGAGGCCCCGGCGTCGAGGTCGACGGCGTGCACCCACACCTCGCGGGCCCGGAACCAGAGGATCTCCGACGCCGGCATCTCCCCGCCGCGCGGCGCCTCGACCGTCGCCGACCACG
>DASVUG010000242.1:0-6265 GCA_036387155.1 Pseudonocardia sp.
TCCGCGACTACGTCACGGCGTTCACCAACGCGTCGTTCCTCGTGCGCGAGGGCTACGAGGACCCGGAGGACCTCGACGGGCTGTTCAGCGGGTACGACCCCGAGACGGCGACCTACAGCCGCGACACCTGGCAGTTCGAGAGCGCCGAGGGCGAGGACACCACCCTCCACAACGCCGACGCGGGCGAGTCGGCGCACGACCACGAGACCGCGCAGTCCGACGCCGCCGGTGAGGGCGGGGGCGGGCCGTCGGTCGTCGACCCGCGGCGCATCGCCCAGGACCCCACGCTCGAGCACCCGCGCTGCGTGTTCCAGATCCTCAAGCGGCACTTCGCCCGCTACACCCCCGAGATGGTGGAGCGCGTCTGCGGCACGCCGCAGGAGCAGTTCCTGGCCGTCTGCCGGGCGTGGACGGAGAACTCCGGCCGCGAGCGGACGGGCGCGCTGGTCTACAGCGTGGGCTGGACGCACCACAGCGTCGGCGTGCAGTACATCCGCTCCGGCGCGATCGTCCAGCTGCTGCTGGGCAACATCGGCCGGCCCGGCGGCGGGGTCTACGCGCTGCGCGGGCACGCCAGCATCCAGGGCTCCACGGACATCCCGACGCTGTTCAACCTGCTGCCGGGCTACCTGCCCATGCCCAGCGCCGGACCCGACGCGAACCTCGCGACGTACCTGGAGGCCCTGCGCAGCCCGAAGCAGAAGGGGTACATGCAGGGCGCCGAGGCCTACGTCGTCTCGCTGCTCAAGGAGTACTTCGGCGAGCACGCCACGCCGGAGAACGACTTCGGGTTCGACCTGCTGCCCAAGATCAACGGCGACCACGGCACGTACCGCACGACCATGGACATGGTGGACGGCGGGAAGGTCTTCGGGTACTTCCTGCTCGGGCAGAACCCGGCCGTGGGCTCGGCGAACGGCCGCCTGCAGCGCCTGGGCATGGCGAACCTGGACTGGCTGGTCGTCCGCGACCTCGCCATGATCGAGAGCGCCACGTTCTGGAAGGACTCCCCGGAGATCGAGACCGGCGAGATCTCCCCGGAGACGTGCCGCACGGAGGTGTTCTTCTTCCCCGCGGCCAGCCACGTGGAGAAGGAGGGCACGTTCACCCAGACGCAGCGGATGCTGCAGTGGCGCGACAAGGCCGTCGAGCCGGCGGGTGACCAGCGCTCCGAGCTGTGGTTCTTCTACCACCTGGGCCGGATGGTCCGGGAGCGGCTGGCGGGCTCGACGGACGAGCGCGACGAGCCGCTGCTGAAGATGGACTGGAGCTACCGGGCGGACGGCGAGGGCCTCGACGCCGAGCCGGACGGCGAGGACGTCCTGCGGCGGATCAACGGCTACGAGGTCGCCACGGGCAAGCCGGTGAACGGCTACCTGGACCTCAAGGCGGACGGGTCCACGGCCGCGGGCTGCTGGATCTACTCCGGTGTCTACGCGGACGGGGTGAACCAGGCCGCGCGGCGCAAGCCGCACACCGAGCAGGGCCCCTACGACGACGAGTGGGGCTGGACGTGGCCGGCGAACCGGCGCGTGCTCTACAACCGCTGCTCGGCCGACGCCGACGGGAAGCCCTGGAGCGAGCGCAAGAAGCTCATCTGGTGGGACGCCGAGAAGGGCGAGTGGACCGGCCACGACACGCCGGACTTCCCGAAGACGACCCCGCCGGGCCACGTGCCGGACGCCGACGCGGTGGGCCCGGCGGCGCTGCGCGGTGACGACGCGTTCATCATGCAGCCCGACGGCAAGGCCGCCCTGTTCGCGGCGAAGGGCCTGCTCGACGGGCCCCTGCCCACGCACTACGAGCCGCACGAGTCCGTCGTGCGCAACCCCTTCTACGGCCAGCAGGGCAACCCGACGGTCAAGATCTACGGCCGGGCGGACAACCTCTCGAACCCCTCGCCGCCCGAGGCGCACGCCGACGAGTTCCCGATCGTGCTCTCGGCGGCGCGGCTGACGGAGCACCACACCGCGGGCGCGATGAGCCGGCAGCTGCCCTACCTGTCGGAGCTGCAGCCGGAGCTGTTCGTCGAGGTCTCCCCCGAGCTCGCCCGCATCCGCGGGCTCACGCACATGGGGGTGGCGCACGTCGTCACCAGCCGGGCGGCGGTGCAGGCGCGGGTGGTGGTCACGGACCGGATGGCGCCGCTGCGCGTCGACGGGCGGATCGTGCACCAGGTGTGGATGCCCTACCACTGGGGCTCCACGGGCCTGGTCTCCGGCGACGTCGTGAACGACCTGTTCGGCATCGCCGCCGACCCGAACGTCTTCATCCAGGAGTGCAAGGTCGCCACCTGCGACGTGCGGCCGGGGCCGCGCCCGCGGGGGCGCGAGCTCACCGCGATGCTCGCCGGGGTGCGGGCCCGGGCCGAGGTCACGACGGAGACGGGCACGCAGCTCGACACCGCAGCCGGGGCACCGCACCGCACGCACGTGGAGGACTCATGACCGGTCGGAACAGCCTCTCCGGGCCGCTGGCCGACCCGGCGGGCGACGCGGGCTACACCGCCGAGCACCCGAAGCGGGTCGGGTTCTTCACCGACACCTCGATCTGCATCGGCTGCAAGGCCTGCGAGGTGGCGTGCAAGACGTGGAACGCCGTGCCCGAGGACGGGCTGGACATGCTCGGCATGTCGTTCGACAACACCGGCATGCTCGGGGCGAACTCCTGGCGCCACGTCGCGTTCATCGAGCAGCCCCGCACCACCGGGCGGCAGGACCCGGGGCTGGCGGGGCTGCCCACCGGGCCGTCGGGCACGCACCTCATGCAGGAGGCCGTCGAGCCGCTCCTGCGCGCGGGCGCCCGCGGCGGGTCCGGCCTGGGCACCGAGCCGCTGTCGACGGCGCACGACCTGCGCGCCCCGGAGGTCGCGGCCGCGGGCCAGGACCTCGCCGTCCGGAACACCACCGTCTGGGACCTCGCCGGGCCTGAACCCACCGCCCCGGCACCGGATCTGCAGGACCTCGGCATGCCGGCGTTCAGCAAGCCCGGGGACGGCACCGGTGCCGAGGGCCGCACCGCGTTCCGCTGGCTGATGGCGTCGGACGTGTGCAAGCACTGCACGCACGCCGGCTGCCTGGACGTCTGCCCCACCGGGGCGCTGTTCCGCACGGAGTTCGGCACGGTCGTCGTGCAGCAGGACATCTGCAACGGCTGCGGCTACTGCGTGTCGGCCTGCCCGTACGGCGTGATCGACCGCCGCCCGCACGACGGCCGCGCCCAGAAGTGCACGCTGTGCTACGACCGGCTGCACGACGGCATGGAGCCGGCCTGCGCCCAGGCGTGCCCCACGCAGTCGATCCAGTTCGGCGAGCTGGACGAGCTGCGCGAGCGGGCCGACCGGCGCCTCGCCCAGCTGCACGACCTCGGCGTCACCGAGGCCCAGCTCTACGGGCGCGACCCGGACGACGGGGTCGGCGGCGACGGCGCGTTCTTCCTGCTGCTCGACCAGCCCGAGGTCTACGGCCTGCCGCCGGACCCGGTGGTGCCCACCCGGTACGCGGGCACCATGTGGCGGCGGGCGGGCGCGGCGGCCGCGGCGTTCCTGCTGGCCGGGGTCGGCGCGTTCGTGTCCGGCGCGTTCGTGTCCGGCGCGCTCGGGGGCCGGCGGTGAGCGACAACGGCAGCGCCGCCACGAACGGCAGCCAGCCCGCCCGGCGCAGCGACACCGCGGGCGGGATCGAGGCACCGACGAAGGAGTCCGAGCACCGGGACCTCGGCCACGGCACCGGGGCGGAGATGTTCCAGGGGATCCAGGGAGGTCGTCCGGTGGAGGAGCGGGCCGGCGGGCCCGGCGAGCGGCGGCGGCGCCGGAAGGGCGGCGGCGGCCGGGGCGGCGGCGAGCCGACGGTGGTGCCCGACGCGGAGTTCCGCTCCTACTACGGCCGCCCGGTGCTCAAGAGCCCGGTCTGGGAGCGCCGGATCGCGACGTACCTGTTCGCGGGCGGTCTGGCCGCGGGCACCGCGGTGCTCGGGGCCGGTGCGGACCTCACCGGCCGGGAGCAGCTGCGCCGCGTCAGCTGGCTCGGCTCGCTGGGCGGGCTGCTGCTCAGCGTCTGGGCGCTGGTGTCGGACCTGGGCCGGCCCGAGCGGTTCCACCACATGCTGCGCGTGGCCAAGCCGACGTCGCCGATGAGCGTCGGCACGTGGATCCTCACGGTGTTCGGCCCGCTCGCCGGGCTCGCCGCCGTCCGGGAGCTGTTCCCGATGGCACCGGCCCGGTGGCGCCGCACCCGCGCGGGCCGCCTGCTCGGCCGGGTCCTGCCGTGGGTCGCCCGCCCCGCCGGGGTGGGGGCCGCGGTCACCGCGCCCGGCCTGGCCGGGTACACCGCCGTCCTGCTCTCGCAGACGTCCGTCCCGGCCTGGAGCGAGGTGCGCGACGAGCTGCCCTTCGTCTTCACCGGCTCGGCGGCGGCCAGCGGCGGGGGCTTCGGCATGCTCGCCGCCCCCGTCGCGGAGAACGGCCCCGCCCGGGTGTTCGCCGCCGTGGGCGCCACGCAGGAGCTCGTGGCCGGGCGGGTGATGGAGCGGCGGATGGGCCTGATCCGCGACGCCTACCACCACGGCACGGTCCGCAAGCTCGGCCTGGCCGCGGAGTGGCTCACGGTCGCCGGCCTCGTCGGCACCCTGACGGTCGCCGGCCGCAGCCGCGGCGGCGCCGCGGCGTCCGGCCTGGCCCTGCTGGCCGGCAGCGCCTGTCAGCGGCTGCGGGTCTTCGAAGCCGGCGTCGAGTCGACCAAGGACCCGAAGTACGTCGTCATCCCCCAGCGCGAGCGCCTCGAGGCCCGCGCCGGCGAGCCGACCCGCACCGGCGGGGGCGCGTAGGCCACCGGCGCGGCCCTCCGACGCCCCCGCCCGTACGGGCGGGGGCGCGCAGGGCGCCGGCGCGACCCTGCGACGCGGCCCTGCGGCGAGCCCACCCGCACCGGCGAGAGCGAGTGGGGCGCCTGCGCCGCCCTACGACGCGGCGGGCGAGCGCGGCGGGGCGTCCTCCGCGGCCGGCACCGCGTCGGCCGCCCGCTCGAGCTCCGCGATGACGATCCGGTTCATCTTCAGCATCGCCCGGGTCGCCCGCTGCGATCGCCCCGGATCGGGGTCCCCGACCAGCTCGAACAGCCGCAGGGGCACGACCTGCCACGACACCCCGAAGCGGTCCTTGAGCCAGCCGCACGGCCCCGGCTGCCCGCCCTCGGTCAGCCGGCTCCAGTAGTGGTCCACCTCGGCCTGGTCCGCGCAGTGGATCTGGAAGGAGACGGCCTCGGTGAAGGGGAAGTCCGGGCCCCCGTTGAGCGCCACGTAGCGCTGGCCGTCCAGGCTGAACTCGACGGTCATGACCTCGCGCTCCCGCTCGGGGCGGTCCGGGCCGTACCGGCTGACGCTGACGATCTCGGAGTTCGGGAAGATCGCGATGTAGTGCTGCGCAGCCGGCTCGGCCTCGCGGTCGTACCACAGGCAGGGGATCTGCGTGGGCATCGGCCCGTCCTCTCGTCGCTACGCGAGACAGTAGAGCCGTTGCCCCGCGTCGACCCGGCCGGACCGATCATCGCCCGGCCCGCCACCGCCGTGCGCCTCCCCGGGGCGCCCCGTCCGGCCGGGCGGGCTCAGCGGTCGAGCGGGCAGTAGATCCGCAGCGACATGGTGAGGAACGCCTCGGTGTCGTCGCCGAAGGTGCGGCGGACGGCGGCGATCTCCTCGGGCGTCAGCGCGGTCTGCCGCAGCTTCGCCGACGTGTCGGCACCGGCGCGGCGCTCGCACAGCTTCTGCGCGGCGCGCACGACGAGCGGGTCGGGCGGGTCCTGCGGCAGCGACAACCCCCGGTCGGCCGCGGCGGCGACGAACCGCTCGTCCGGCGCGGCCGCGGCCCACAGCCGTTCCAGGTAGCCCGAGCCGACGGCCGTGCCGGCGAGGATCACCCCGCCGATCCCGAAGAGCGTGGCGCCGGCCCGGCGCATACCCGCGCCGCGGGCGCGCCGCGTCCGGTGCCTGCCGTGGCGCTGCCGGCCCCGCTCCCAGTACATCGCCCCCCCGCACGGCCCGGGAGCGGCGCACGCCGCCCGGCCGTAGGGCGACTTACCCGGCCGGGGGGTGGCGGGACCCCACACGATCGGGTGCGGCCCGCCGGCCGGGTGACGCCGCGCGGGGCGGCGCGGGGTGGGCGCAGCGCTCCGTCAGCCCGCGTGCTGCCCGGTCAGCGTGCGCAGTACGTGTCGAGCGCCAGCACGGTGAACCCGCGGGCGTCGTCCACGAATGTCGCCGCGAAGGCGCC
>DASVUG010000243.1:0-3287 GCA_036387155.1 Pseudonocardia sp.
GCGTGCTCACCGACGCCGCCGCACCCGACCCGGAACGGGTCGCCGCGCTGCGCCGGACGCGGACGGCGCACCTGGTCGCGGGCCTGCGCGACGGCACCGGCGTGGTCGGGCCGCTGGTGCTGCCCGGGCGCTCACCCTGCCTCGGGTGCGTCGAGCTGCACCGCCGGGCCCGCGACCCGGGATGGCCCCTGGTCGCCGCGCAGCTGCTGCGGCGCGAGGGCCGCGGCGACGCGGGCACGGCGGCGGCGACGGCGGCGCTGGCGGTAGCACAGGTCCTGGCCGCGCTCGACGCCGCCGCGGCCGCACCGCGGCCGGGAGCGGCGGCACGGGCGGTCCCGCCGTCCCTGGGCGCGACGCTGGAGCTCGACCTCGCCGCGGGCACGGTGCGGCGGCGCCGCTGGGCCGCGCACCCGGACTGCCCGTGTGGCGCCGGCCGGCGAGAAATGCGGGCCGGGCCGGCAGCGGGGGAGAATCAAGGGGTGAGCACCTCGGGGAACCTCCGTTGACCGACATCCCGCGGCGCACGGCCGCGCGTACCGCCAAGCTCGCGAGCCTCCCGCTGGGCGTCGCCGGCCGCGCCGCCGCCGGCTGGGGCCGCCGGCTGGTCGGGGGCAACGGGGAGGAGATCTCGGCCCAGATGATGGCGAAGAGCGCCGAGCAGCTCTTCACCGTGCTGGGCGAGCTCAAGGGCGGCGCCATGAAGTTCGGGCAGGCGCTGTCGGTGTTCGAGGCCGCGGTGCCGGACGAGCTCGCCGGCCCGTTCCGCGAGGCGCTGACGAAGCTGCAGCACGCGGCGCCGCCGATGCCCCCGCGCGACGTCCACCGGATGCTCGCCGAGCAGTTCGGCCGGGGCTGGCGGGAGCGGTTCCGGGAGTTCGACGAGACCCCCGCCGCGGCGGCCAGCATCGGCCAGGTGCACCGGGCCGTGTGGCACGACGGGCGCGACGTCGCCGTCAAGGTCCAGTACCCCGGCGCCGAGGAGGCGCTGCGCTCGGACCTGCGCCAGCTCGCCCGGATGAGCCGGCTGCTGCAGCCGCTGGTGCCGGGCCAGGACGTCAAGCCCCTGGTCGCCGAGCTGCGCGAGCGCATGGAGGAGGAGCTCGACTACCGCGACGAGGCCGCGCACCAGCGCGCGTTCGCCGAGGTCTTCGCCGGCGACGACAAGGTGGCGGTGCCGCGGGTCGTCGCGTCGGCACCGCGGGCGATGGTCAGCGAGTGGGTCACGGGGCGGCGGCTGTCGGACGTCATCGCGCGCGGCACCCGCGAGGAGCGCGACCAGGCGGGGACGCTGCTGTCGGAGTTCCACTACGCCGCGCCGGCCCGCGCGCGGCTGCTGCACGCCGACCCGCACCCGGGCAACTTCCAGCTGCTGCCCGACGGCCGCCTGCTGGTGCTCGACTTCGGGGCGGTGGCCCGGCTGCCCGACGGGCTGCCCCGCTCGCTGACGGTGATGACCCGGCTCGCGATGCAGGACCGGCCCGACGACCTGGTCGCGCTGATGCGCGACGAGGGCTTCCTGCTGCCCGGCTCCGACCTGACCGGCGCCGACCTGGTGGCCTACCTCGCGCCGTTCGCCGAGCCGCTGCGCACCGAGACCTTCCACTTCACCCGGCGCTGGCTGCAGGGACTGGCCGAGCGGCTCGGGGACCTGCGCAGCCCGAACTTCGACATCGGCCGGAAGCTGAACCTGCCGCCGCAGTACCTGCTGGTGCACCGCGTGTCGATGGGCACGCTCGGCGTGCTGTGCCAGCTCGACGCGGAGGTGGGCCTGCGCGACATCGTGGCCCACTGGAACCCGGCGACGTTCGCGGAGGTCTGACCGGCGCAGCCGGCGCCGTCCGTCCACAGGCCCCGGCGGACGGGAACCGCACGGCGGTGGCGGACGTCAGCGAAGGAGGAGGAGCGGCGGCGAGCGGGAATCGGCGGCGGGCGGCCGGGGTTCCGCGGACATGGCAACGAGGATCGTGGCGCCGTCGTACGGCGGCCCCGAAGTGCTGTCCGCGGTGGAGGTCGACGTCCCGGCCCCCGGACCCGGGCAGGTCGTGATCGAGGTCAGGGCGGCGGGCGTCAACCCGGTCGACCACAAGATCGTCAGTGGGGCGTTCGGCGCGGACCCCGCCCTGCTGCCGCTGCCCGTCGGGCGCGAGGTCGCGGGCGTGGTGCGCGCCGTGGGTCCGGACGCGGTCGGCCCGGCCGGTCCGATCTCGGTCGGGGACGAGGTCGTCGCCCCGGTCGACGGCGGGTTCGCCGACACGGTGGTCGCGGCGGCCGCGACGACGGTGCCGAAGCCGGCGTCGCTCCCCTGGCCCGAGGCCGGTGGGGCGCTGGTCGTCGGCGGCACGGCGGTGCACGCGCTGCACGTCGTCGGGGCGAATCCCGGCGAGACGCTGCTCGTGCACGGCGGGTCGGGCAGCGTGGGTCAGATCGCGGTCCAGCTCGCGGTGCAGGCCGGCGTGACGGTGGTCGCCACCGCGGCCGAGCGCAACCACGGGCTGCTGCGCGGCTTCGGGGCGATCCCGGTGACCTACGGGCCGGGTCTGCTCGACCGCGTCCGGGACGCGGCCCCCGACGGCGTGGACGCGGCGATCGACACGGTCGGGACGGACGAGGCCGTCGACACGTCGCTGGAGCTGGTGTCCGACCGCAGGCGCATCGTGTCGATGGTGGCCTTCGGGCGCGCCGACACCGGGATCGTGCTGATCGGTGGCGGCCCCGGGGCGGACCCCGGCACGGAGATCCGGGCCGACGCGTGGCGGACGCTGCTGCCGGCCGCGGCCGACGGTTCGCTGACGCTCACCGTCGCGCGGACCTACCCCCTGACGGAGGCGGCCGCGGCGCTGCGCTTCGTCCGCGACGGGCACGCGGCGGGCAAGGTCGTGCTCCTGCCGTAGGGGCACGGCCCGGGGCGGTCCGCGCCGGCCATCCGGCGCCGCGACGCCCGCTCGGCCGCCGCGCCGGTCGCGGCGCCGTCGACGACGGACGCGCGGGAAGGCCACGTCCGGGGCACGAGCGGCCCCGGACGTGGCGGGCTCACCGCCGCTGGTGGCACCGCGCGAGGGCTTCGTGGAGCAGCAACGCGCCGCGGACGGTGGGGTCGAGCTGCGGGTGAGTGATCATCGGACTGCTCCTCGGTTCGGGTCGTACTGCGGGTCGTGCTGCGGGTCGTACAGCGGGTCGTGCTGCGGGTCGAACGGTCAGGCCGTCTTCACGGCGGTCGCCTCGGCGTAGGCGCGGTCCCGGGCCAGGTCGGCCTTGCTGGGCCGGCCCCGCGGCCGCTTGCGCGGCAC
>DASVUG010000244.1:0-5681 GCA_036387155.1 Pseudonocardia sp.
GGAGACGGCGGCGGCGTCGGTGGGCGCGAGGACCGCGCCCAGCACCCACGCCGCCCGGGGGTCCACGCCCACCGCCTGGGCCACCCACGCCACCGCGGCCATGGAGACGATCACCAGCACCACGCTGCTGAGGACGATCACCCGCAGGTTGGCCCGGATCTCGCGCAGGCTGGTGTTGAGGCTCTCCCAGTAGAGGATCGCGGGCAGGAACAGCAGCAGGACGACGTCCGGGTCGAGCACGACGTCGGACAGCAGGGGGACGAGGCCGAGAAGGCCCCCGAAGCACAGCAGCAGCACCGGCGGGGCGACGCGGTAGCGCTGCCCCAGGGTCGTCCCGACCATGACGGTCGCGCCGAGGACGACGACGATGACGAGTCCGAGCACGTCGGGAGACGGTAGCGACGTCCGGCACCCCCTGCACGCGGCTCCGACGCCCGCAACCCGGTCAGACGTGGTTCAACCGGACCGGCACGGGTACGCCGCGGACATGGCTCCCGCTGCACCCGGTTCCCGCGTCGTCCTCGTCACCGGCGCGTCGTCCGGGATCGGCCGGGAGTGCGCGCTGCGCTTCGCCGCGCTCGGCGACACCGTCGTCGGGGTGGCGCGCCACGAGCCCGCGCTGCGGGAGCTGGCCGACGAGCACCCGGGCATCGAGGTCGAGGTCGGCGACGTGACCGACGCCGAGACCCGGGTGGAGCTGGTCGGGCGGGTGCTCCTGCGGCACGGGCGGATCGACGTGCTGGTCAACAACGCGGGCGTCGGGCCGATCGGCTACCTGCACGAGCTGACCGCCGAGGACGTCGAGCGGGTGTACGGCACCAACGTCGTCGCCGTGGCCGACCTGACCCGGCTGGTGCTGCCCGACATGCGGCAGCGCGGCGACGGCGCGATCGTGATGATCTCCTCGGTGGCGGCGTGGGCCTCCGTGCCCCCGGCGACGACCTACTCGTCCAGCAAGTTCGCGGTGGACGGGCTGGTCGAGGGCCTGCGCCGGGAGACGTGGGGCACCGGGGTGCAGGTGCACTCGATCAACCCCGGCCCGATCTCCACGAACTACCTCGCGCGGTCGGCGGACCGGTCCCCGCAGCCGGGCGACCCGCCGCGCCCGTCCGCACCGGGGTTCCCGCCGAGCTGGGTCGCCGATGCCGTGGTCGACGCCGCGGCGTCCCGGCACCCGGTGACGCGCGCGGTCCCGCGGGTCGCGGGCCTGGTGCGGCTCGCGCAGGTGCCGCCCGTCGGCGCCGTGCTGGACCTCGTGTTCGGCCGGTTCGGCGGGTTCTTCACCGAGCGGGTGAAGGGGCTGATGGCCGAGCAGGCGAAGGGCGTCGAGGAGAAGGACTCGTCAACCCGGAGTTGACGAACGCCCGATCGTCAACTTAGAGTTGACGCATGAGCGAACCCGTGCGGATGACCGGAACCCCGCGGCTCGACGACCTCATCGCGGGGATCGAGACCGCCCACGCCGACCCGCTGGAGCGCGTGGGCGGCGCCGTCCTCGTCGCCGACCACCTCGGGGACACCGCGGACCACCTCGTCGGCCACTTCGTCGACCGGGCCCGCCGCGCCGGCGCGTCGTGGACCGACATCGGCCGCAGCATGGGCGTCAGCAAGCAGGCGGTGCAGAAGCGGTTCGTGCCGAAGGCGTCCGAGCCGGGGGCCGACCACTTCGCCCGGTTCACCCCCCGCGCGCGCAACGTCGTCGTCGCGGCGCAGAACGAGGCCCGGGCGGCGGAGCACGCCGAGATCCGGCCGGAGCACCTCGTGCTGGGCCTGCTGGCCGAGCCGAAGGGTGTCGCGATGCAGGTGCTGACGGAGCGGGGGGTCACGGCGGACGGGCTGCGGCGGGCCGTGGCCGCGGTGCTGCCACCCCCGCACGACGACGTGCCGGCGCTGATCCCGTTCGACGCGGGCGCGAAGAAGGTGCTGGAGCTGACGTTCCGCGAGGCGCTGCGGATGGACCAGACCTACGTCGGCACCGAGCACGTCCTGCTCGCCCTGCTCGAGCACGAGGGCGGGTCGGGACTGCTGAGCGGGCTCGGCGTCGACCGGGCGGCCGTGGAGGAGGTCCTCGCGCGCTACCTGTCCTGACGGAGGTGCTCGACCAGGAGCGCGTTCACCGCGTCGGCCGACTCGATCGTGGCCAGGTGGGCTCCGGGGACGATCTTCAGCCGGGCGCCGGGGACGCCCGCGGCGATCGTGCGGGCGTGCGGTTCGACGGGGGTGGCCAGGTCGTCCTCGCCGGCGACGACGAGGGTCGGGGCGCTGATGGCGGGCAGCCGGTCGCGGTGGTCCCAGACGGCGAGCGCGTGGCAGCAGCCGGCGTAGGCGGCGTCGTCGGTGCCCGCGACCATGGCCCGCGCCGACGCCACCACGTCCGCGTGCGCCGCCGCCCAGCCGGGGGTGAACCAGCGGGCGACGACCGCCTCGGCGACCGACGCCGTGCCGCCCCCCTCGACCGCGGCGATCCGCTCGTGCCAGCTCGTCGGGTCGGGGAAGTGCGCCGAGGTGCAGCAGAGCGCGAGCCGGCCGATCCGCCCGGGGGCCTCCGACGCCAGGTGCAGGCCGACCATCGCGCCCAGCGACAGCCCGCACCAGTCGACCCGGCCCACGCCGAGGCCGTCCAGCAGGGCGAGCACGTCGCCGGCCAGGTCGGCCACGGTGTACCGGGGGGCCGTGCCGGGGCCGTCGAGCGGCGTGGGGTCGGCGGGGGAGCCGCCGTGGCCGCGCAGGTCGATCCGGAGCACCCGGAACCGGTCGGTCAGCGCCGGCAGCTGGGGCCGCCACATCTCGGTCGTGCTGCCCAGCGAGCCGGACAGCACCAGGACGGGGGCGTCGGCGGGCCCGTCCTCGACGACGTGCAGCGCACCCTTCATCGGGGGAACCGTCACCGGGCGCCGACGGTCCGCAGCGCGCGCAGCGTCGCCAGCTCGCGTTCGTTCGGCGGCGGGGTCGCGCGCAGGTCCGCCGCGACCTCCAGCGCCCAGCCCGTCTCGGCCCGGACCTGCTCGACCGACACGCCCGGGTGCAGCGCCGTGAGCACCAGCTCGCGGGACGCCGGGTCGGGCTCGAGCACGCCCAGGTCGGTGATGACCCGCATCGGGCCGGCCCCGCGCAGCCCCAGCACCTCGCGGTCGCCCGGGCCGCTGCCGTGGCCGACGGAGCTCACGAAGTCGACCTGGTCGACGAACGCGCGCCGCTTGTGCCGCATCACGACGACGACCGTGCGGCACGACGCGGCGATCTCCGGGGCGCCGCCGGAGCCGGGCAGCCGGGTGACCGGCTCGGCGTACTCGCCGATCACGGTGGTGTTGAGGTTGGCGAAGCGGTCGATCTGCGCGCCGGAGAGGAAGCCGACGTCGATGCGGCCCGGCTGGAGCCAGTAGTTGAAGATCTCCGGCACGCTCACGACGGTCAGCGCCGTCTCGGCGAGGATGCCGTCGCCGATCGACAGCGGCAGCTCATCGGGCTTGGTGTCGATCGTCCCGGACTCGTACACGAGCACGAGGCCCGGCGCGTGCAGGCGGCGCGCGAGGTTCGCGGCGCGCGACGGCAGGCCGATCCCGACGAACACCAGCTGCCCGTCGCGCAGCTCGCGCGCCGCGGCGACGGTCATCATCTCGTCGGCCGTGGGGCCGGCGGTGGCGCGGGTCCCCTCCGGGTGCGTCCGTGTGCCGGTCACCGGCTCCCCTCCAGCTCGTGCAGCCACGCGGTGAAGCGCTCCCGGTCCCGGCTGGTCCGGTCCCAGGCGACGTAGGCCGCGTTGTCGCGGGGGTAGTAGCCCAGCGCGTACGACGGCGCGGCACCGCCGGGCACCTCGGCGACCGCGTCGACCACGAAGCGCGGCAGCACGACCGCGCCCGGCACCGGGTCGAGGGAGTCGACGACCTCCTCGACGGTCACCAGGGCCCGCCGGGCGGCGAGCACCGCCTCCTTCTGCACGCCGAGGATGCCCCAGAGCTGCACGTTCCCCGCCCGGTCCGCCCGCTGCGCGTGGACGATCGCGACGTCGGGGTTCAGCGCGGCGACGGCGGTGAGGGGCTCCCCGGTGAACGGGCAGCGCACCGTCGTCACCGACGGCGAGTACCGCGGCAGGTCCGTCCCACCCGAGGCGCGCAGGACGGTGGACGGCAGGCCCGCCGCCCCCGCGACGTAGCGGTTGGCCAGCACGGCGTGGCTGTGCTCCTCGATCTCCAGCGGCTCCGGCCACCCGGCGGCGATCGCGTCGCGCAACCGGTGCAGCGAGCCCACGCCGGGGTTGCCGCCCCACGAGAAGACCAGCTTCGCCGCGCAGCCGGCGCCGATCATCCGGTCGTAGACCAGGTCCGGCGTCATGCGCACCAGCGTCAGCCGGCGGCGGCGCTGACGGATGATCTCGTGGCCCGCGGCGAACGGGATCAGGTGCGTGAAGCCCTCGAGCGCGACCGTGTCGCCGTCGTGCACCAGCTCGGCCACGGCCTCGGACAGCGACACGATCTTGGCCACGGCCCGAACGCTAGTGCGCCCGCCGCGGCCGGGCAATCGCGACGACCCGCTCCCCGCGACCGGGCTCAGACCCGCGACGCCTCCCGCGACGCCCGCTCCGCCGTGCGGGTGATGTTGCGGACCATGCCGCCGAACACCACGCCGTGGAAGGGGGCGACGGCCAGCCAGTACAGGTGGCCGGCCAGCCCGCGCGGCAGGAACACCGCGCGCTGCCGGTAGCGCGAGCCGTCGCCGTCGGGCTCGACCGACATCTCCAGCCAGGCGCGGCCCGGGACCCGCATCTCGGCGCGCAGCCGCAGGAGCCGCACGCCCGGCTCCCGGACGGGCCCGCCCTCGTCGCCGTCGTCGATCTCCTCGACCCGCCACCAGTCCAGCGCGTCGCCCTTGTGCAGCCGGTCCGGGTCGCGGCGCCCCCGGCGCAGGCCGACCCCGCCGACGAGCCGGTCCAGCCAGCCGCGCACCGACCAGGCCAGCGGGAAGGAGTACCAGCCGTGCGCGCCCCCGATGCCGGTCACCACCGACCACAGCTTCTCCGGGTCCGCGTCCGACGTCGTCTCGCGGGTGTCGAGGTAGACGGTGCCGCCCGCCCACTGCGGGTCCGACGGGAGCGGGTCCGCCGCGGCCCCCGGCCCGCCGGCGTCGGACCATCGCGTCTCCACGTCCCCGGCGCTGATCTTGGCCAGCGCCAGCGTGACGGCCCGGTCGTAGCCGATGCGGCCCTCCGGCGGGTCGGGGACGTACTCCAGGATGTCCTGCTCCCGGCAGACCACCTCGTGGACCAGCGAGTCGATCAGCGGGACGGCGATCGCCTTCGGCACGGGCGTGACCAGGTTGACCCAGTGCGACGACAGCCGCGGGGTCAGGTACGGGACCCGGAAGACGTACCGCGGCGGCAGCCCGGCGATCGCGGCGTAGCGGACCATCATCTCGTGGTAGGTCAGCACGTCCGGGCCGCCGATGTCGAAGGCGCGGTTGACCTCGGCGGGCAGGTGCGCGGCGGCGACGAGGTAGCGCAGCACGTCGCGCACCGCGATCGGCTGGATCCGCGTGCGCACCCAGCGCGGCGTGATCATCGCCGGCAGCCGCTCGGTCAGGTAGCGCAGCATCTCGAAGGAGGCCGACCCGGAGCCGATGATGACGGCAGCCTGCAGCACAGCCACCGGAACGGCCCCGGCCAGCAGGATGTCGCCGACCTCACG
>DASVUG010000245.1:0-2752 GCA_036387155.1 Pseudonocardia sp.
TGGCGGCCGTGATCGAGCGGGAGCGGGCGCGCGGGAACCCGGTGCCGACCGTCGAGCGGGCGGCCGACGCGCTCCGCGGCCCGCTCTACTACCGGGCCGTCTTCACCGGGCGCCCCGGCACGCCCGAATGGGCGCGCGAGCTCGTCGACCACCTGCTGCCGGCGTAGCCCCGCACGCCGGGCCCGGCCGGAGGTCGCGTCGGGCCCGGTGGGGCGTCGGCCCCGGGGAGGCGTCAGGATCGGTGGGGCAGCAGCGTCGCCGCGGCGGCGGGGACGCCGCGCCGGAGGATGCCCCGCCAGTCGGAGTCGCCGCGGACGACCGCCCGGGCCGTGTTGAGGGCCTGCTCGCGGGTGAAGTGCGGCGGGATCATGAGCTCGGCGGGGTCGACGACGGCGTCGATCACGACGGGCCGGTCGGCCGTCAGGGCCGCGTCCCACGCCGGCCCCACCTGGGCGGGGTCGTCGACGCGGATGCCCTGGAGCCCGAGCGTGCGGGCCCATGCGGCGTAGTCGACGTCGGGCAGCAGCTGGCTGGCGTCGAACTTCGGCGTGCCCTCCGCGCTGCGCTGCTCCCAGCTCACGAAGGCGAGGTCCCGGTTGTTCAGCACCAGCACCACGAACCGCGGGTCCGTCCACGTCCGCCAGTACCGGGCGACGGTGATCAGCTCGTTGACCCCGTTCATCTGCATGGCCCCGTCGCCGAGCAGGGCGAACAGCGGCCGGTCGGGGTGGGCGAACTTGGCGGCGATCCCGTAGGGCAGCGCCCCGCCCATGGACAGCAGCGTGCCGGAGAGGCTCGCCAGCATCCCGGGACGGACGTGGAGGTGCCGGGCGTACCAGGCGGTGACGGTGCCGCAGTCCACGGCGACCAGGGCGTCGGCGGGGAGCCGGTCGTCGAGCTCGGTGAGCACCCGCTGCGGGTTGGCCGGGTGCGCGGGCTGCGCCGCGACCCGGCGCTGGCCGGTCCGCCACGAGGCGGTGCGCGCGGCGACGTCGGCGCGCCAGGCGGTCGGCGGGTCGCCGTCGCCGAGCAGCGCGAGCAGCGCCCGCAGGGTCGGCGCGGCGTCGCCGGTGAGGTTCACCGCCGTCGGGTAGCGCAGGCCCAGCTGCGCGCCGTCGATGTCGACCTGCACGGCGGGCCGGCCCTCGGGCGGGTAGAACTCGCCGTAGGGCATGTTGGAGCCCACGATCAGCAGCCGGTCGCACTCCTGCATCAGGTGCCAGCTGGGGGTCGTGCCGAGCAGGCCGATGGCGCCGGTGACCCACGGTTCGCGCTGGTCGACCACCGCCAGGCCCAGCAGCGACGTCGCCACCCCCGCGCCCAGCCGCTCCGCGACGGCGACGACCTCGGCCTCGGCGCCGAACGCGCCCTGCCCGACGAGCATCGCCACCTTCTCGCCGCCGCGCAGCACGTCGGCCGCCGCGCGCAGGTCGGCCTCGTCCGGGACCGTCGGTCGGGCGCTCGGCGCGTTGGACGTGGCGTAGTAGGCGTGGCGGTGCGGCGGGTCGAGCACGGCGTCGGCGTCCTGGACGTCGGCGGGCAGCACCAGCGCCGCGACCGTGCGGTGCGCCAGCGCGGTGCGGCAGGCCCGGTCCACCAGGTGGCGCACCTGGCTGGGGTCGTCGAGCTGGGCCAGGAACCCCGCGACGTCCTTGTACAGCGCCAGCAGGTCGAGCTCCTGGTAGTACCCCCCGCCCTGCGCGGTCAGGGCGGTCTGCCCGACGAGCGCGACGACCGGCTGGTGGTCGAGCTTCGCGTCGTAGAGGCCGTTCAGCAGGTGGACCGCGCCGGGACCGGAGGTCACCAGCGCCGCGCCGAGCGGCCCGCCGCCGTACTTCACGTGCGCCGTGGCCGCGAAGCCCGCGGTCTCCTCGTGCCGCACCTGCACGAAGGTCGTGTCGGGGCGTCGCTGGAGCGCCGAGGTCATGCCGTTGATGCCGTCGCCGGGGTAGCCGTAGTACCGGGTGACCCCCCACGAGGACAGCCGGTCCACGATGTGGTCGGCCACGGAGGGACGGCGGCCCTCGCGGCCGGTCCGGCTCGTCTGCGGCGGCGGAGCGGCCATGTCGTGTGTCCCTCCTGCGGAGCGGGCGCCGAGGGTCGTCGGTCCCCTCCGCGTGGGTGCACGGTGGTCCTACCCCTCCTGTCCGGCCTCCACCACCCCCGTCGGACCCCCGCCGGCGGCCGACGGGTGCGGGACCACGCGGAACAGCGCGTGGCCCCGCGGCACCTGGCGGCCGGCGACGGCGTCGACCTCGCCGACGACGCCGCCGTGGGGGGCCCGGAGCGGCAGCTCCATCTTCATCGCCTCGAGCACCGCGAGGACCTCGCCGGCGGCCACGGCGGAGCCCCTCCCGACGTGCACGGCGAGGACGGTGCCCGGCATCGGTGCGGCGACGACGCCGTCCGCGGCGGCCTCCGCGGTGGCGGCGGCGGTGTCGGGCCGGGCGAACGCGACGGTGTCGCCGCGGTGGGCGACGACCACGCCGTGCCGGTCGGGCTCGACCAGCAGCTCGTGGACGAGGCCGTCGACCTCGAGCCGCAGCCGGCCCCGGTCCGCCCCGACCTCGTGCACCGCCCAGCTGCGGGGCTCCGCCACCCCGTCCGGCGCCGGCAGCGCCTCGACCCGCCCGCCCGCCCGGTCCACCGCGAGGAGGTGCCGCACCCCGTCGTGCTCCAGCTCGACCAGCACCCGGGACGGGGCGCCGGCTGCCCGCCACCCGTCGGCCACACCGAAGGGGTGGGTGGAGTC
>DASVUG010000246.1:0-6552 GCA_036387155.1 Pseudonocardia sp.
AGCGGCGGCGGATCTTGGCCTTGCGCGGCGGCGGGAGGGCACCCTCGGCGCGGAGCCGGGCGGCGTGCGCGGCCAGCGCGTCGACCAGCGCCGGGACCCGGGCCTCCTCCGGCTGCACGTCCACCCGCAGGCCGAACTCGCGCGCCGTCTCCGCCGTCTGCGGGCCGATGCAGGCGACGATCGTGCGGGCGTGCGGCTTGCCGGCGATGCCCACCAGGTTCCGCACCGTCGACGACGAGGTGAAGCACACGGCGTCGAACCCGCCGGTCTTGATCGCCTCGCGGATCGGGGCGGGCGGCGGGGCGGCGCGGACCGTGCGGTACGCGGTCACGTCGTCGATCTCCCAGCCCCGCTCGCGCAGGCCGGCGGCGAGGGTCTCGGTCGCGATGTCGGCGCGCGGGAGCAGCACGCGGTCCACCGGGTCGAGCACGTCGTCGTAGGGCGGGAAGATCGAGAGCAGGCCGTCGGACGACGACTCCTGCTCCGGGCCGGTCGGCACGAGGTCGGGCACGATGCCGAAGGCGCGCACCTTCTCCGCCGTCGCCGCGCCGACGCACGCGATCTTCACGCCGGAGAACGCGCGGGCGTCCAGGCCGAACTCGGCGAACTTCTCCCACACCGCGCGCACGGCGTTCGTCGAGGTGAACACCACCCACTGGTAGCGCCCGTCGACCAGGCCCTTGACCGCGCGCTCCATCTGCGTCGGCGAGCGCGGCGGCTCGACGGCGATGGTGGGCACCTCCTCGGCGGTCGCGCCGTGCACCGCCAGCCGGTCGGTCATCACGCCGGCCTGGTCCTTCGTGCGCGGGACGAGCACGCGCCAGCCGTACAGCGCGCGCGACTCCCACCACGACAGCTCGCCGCGGCGGGCCACCGGCTCGCCGACCGTCACCACGAGCGGCCCGTCGAGCTCCGCCCCCGCGGCGGCGAGCGACCCCAGCGTCGCCTCGACCGTGCGCTGCGCGGTCTGCGTCCCGCGTGCCGTCACCGCGACGGGGACCTCGGCGTCGACGCCGTGCGCGGTCAGCCCGGCGGCGATCTCGGGCAGGTGCGCCGGCGTCGCCTGCAGCACCAGCGGGCCGGCGGCGACGACGGGGGCCAGCACGGCCCAGTCGACCCCGGCCCGCAGGTCCGCCTCGACGTGGGCGGAGCCCAGCGCGACGCCCGCGTAGGCGGGGACGGCGGCGCCGGCGGACACGCCGGGCACGACGTCGAACGGGACGCCCGACGCGGCGACCGCGCGGGTCTCGGCGACGACGGCGTCCGCGGTCAGGGGGTCGCCGCCGACCAGGCGGACGACGGCGCGACCCGCCGCCGCCTCCGCGATCAGGTCCTTCGCGACCTCCTCGGGCTCGCCCACGGCGGGACGGACCTCGGCGCCGTCGGCGAGGAGGGCGCGCACGCCGTCGGGGACGTCGGGGTCGGTGACGACGAGGGGCGCGGCGGCGAGCGCGTCGCGCGCCCGGACGGTGAGCAGGCCGGGGTCGCCGGGGCCGCTGCCCACGAAGGCGACCCTCCCGGTCGGTGCGGGGTTCATCGATGTGCTCCTCTGGGAAATATCGGTGTGGCAGCGGCGTCGCCCGGAGGAGACCCCGCGCGGGGCGGCCGCCACGCACCCGATCCGGCGCGCGTCGGGGCCGGGTCGGTCGCGGTGCGGGGGGAACGGGTGGCGGCCGGGCCGGTCACAGCGCGTCCCCACCCAGGTCGAGAAGCTCGGCGGCCACGGCCGCGCCGAGCTTCTCGGCGTCGTCCGGGTCGCCGGTGCCGGACGCGCGCAGCAGCGCGCCGTCGGAGGTGCCGACCACCGCGCGCAGCGACAGGCGGTCGACGATCCGGCCGTCGTCGTCGCCCCCGGCGGGGACCTCCCAGTCGGACACCACGTCGGCGAGCGCCCCCACCGGGGCGGTGCACCCGGCCTCCAGCGCCGCCAGGACCGCGCGCTCCGCGGTGACGGCGGCGCGGGTGGGGGCGTCGTCGAGGACCCGGGCCAGCAGGGCGGCGAGCCCGGAGCCGTCCGGTCCCGGGCCGTCCTGTCCTGGGCCGACCTGCCCCGGGCCGCCCGGCCCGGCACCGTCGCGGCGGCACTCGACCGCGAGCGCCCCCTGCGCGGGGGCCGGCAGCATCTGCAGCGGGTCGAGCAGCTCGGTGGCCTCGCCGATCCGGCCCAGGCGCCGCAGGCCCGCCGCCGCGACGACGACGGCGTCCAGCTCGCCGGACGCGACCTTCGCCAGCCGGGTGTCGACGTTGCCGCGGATCGGCACGACCCGCAGGCCCAGGCCGAGGGCCTCGAGCTGGGCGGTGCGGCGCGGCGACCCGGTGCCGACCGTCGCACCCGGCGGGAGCTCGCCCAGCACCAGCCCGTCCCGGGCGACCAGCGCGTCGCGCGGGTCCTCCCGCGGCGGGACCGCGGCGAGGTGCAGCCGCGGGTCCGGGGCGGTCGGCAGGTCCTTGTACGAGTGCACGGCGACGTCCACCTCGCCCGCGACGAGCGCGTCGCGCAGCTGGGAGACGAACACGCCGACGCCGAGGGTCGGGATCGGGGCGGTGGAGCGGTCGCCCTTCGTGCTGACGGTGACCAGCTCGGCGGGGTACCCGGCGGCCCGCAGCCGCTCGGCGACCAGTCCGGACTGGGCCACGGCCAGCGCGCTGGGGCGGGTGCCCACGCGCAGCGTGCGCGTCATCGCTCTCCCTCGCTTCGCACGGTCGGCCGCGGAGGCGCCGTGCCGACCGGCGCCCCCGGCGCGGTGCCGAGCGACGCCGCGCCGACGGGCGCCGTGCCGAGCGGCGCCTCCAGCGCGGCGAGGACGTCCCCGCCGCGCTGCACGGCGACGGCGGCCGGCGCCTGCGGGTCCAGCCCGAACAGCGCGCGCAGCGCCTCGGCGTAGCTGGAGCCGTCCGGCCCCTCGGCCAGCCGCTTGACCTGCACCGTCGGGGTGTGGAGCAGCTTGTCGACGACCCGGCGCACGGTGCGGGCGAGCTCGTCGCGGACATCGTCGGGCACGTCGGGCAGCCGGGTGTCCAGCCGCAGCAGCTCGGCGTCCACGACCTCCGCGGCGCGCCGGCGCAGCGCCGTGACCGTCGGCGTCACCTCCGCGGAGCGCTGGGCGGCCAGGTAGGCCTGCGCCTCCTCCGCGACCAGCTCCTGCGCGCGGACGACGGCCGCGCGGGGCGCGCTCGGGGCCAGCCGCACCTGCAGCGCCACCAGGTCCACGACCGTCACGCCGGGCAGCGCGGCGACGGCCTGGTCGACGTCGCGGGGCAGCCCGAGGTCGCAGACGACCAGCGGGCGGCCGCCGCGGGCGACCGCGGCGGCGGCCACCGTCTCGCGCGGGACGACGACGCCGACGGCGCCGGTGCACACGACCGCGAGGTCCGCGGCGGCCAGCTCGTCGCCCAGCCCGGACAGCGGCGCGCTGCGGGCGGGCGTGCCGGTGCGGCGGACGTTGTCGGCGAGCCGGTCGGCGCGGTCCGCGGAGCGGTTGAGCACGACGACCTCGGCGACGCCCGCCCGGCGCAGGTGCGCCGCGGCCAGCCCGCCCATCGCCCCGGCCCCGACGACGACCGCCCGGCGGCCGGTGAGGTCGAGGCCCGCGGGCCCCGGTCCGGGAGCGGCGTGGGCCCCCGGGACGGGGCCGAGCACCTCGGCGGCGGCGGCCAGCGCCTCGGAGACGACCGAGGCGCCGGCGGCGTCGATGCCGGTGGACGCGTGGACGCGCTTGCCGACCCGCAGCGCCTGCTGGGAGAGCTCGTGCAGCGTCCGCCCCACGGTCCCGGCGGCGTCCGCGGCCGCGTAGGCCGTCCGGAGCTGGCCGAGGATCTGCGCCTCGCCGATCACCATCGAGTCCAGGCCGGCGGCGACGGCGAACAGGTGCTGCACCGCGGAGCCGGCGTAGTGCACGTAGAGGTGCTCGGTCAGCTCGGGCAGCGGGAGCCCGGCGTGGCGGCCCAGCACCTGGGAGACGTCGGCCAGCCCCCCGTGGAAGGCGTCGACGACGGCGTAGACCTCGATGCGGTTGCAGGTCGACAGCATCATCACCTCGGTGACGTGGCTGCCGCGCAGCATCTCGTCCAGCAGCTTGGGGACCTCGTCGGCCGCGACGGCCGCCCGCTCGAGGACCTCCACGGGGGCGCTGCGGTGCGAGAGCCCGACGACCAGAACGCTCATGACTGCACCACCGCGTGCCCGTTGACGGCGCCGTCACCCGCGCCGTTCCCCGCGGCCCCCGCCTCGCCGGCGCTCTCGGCGAGGTGCCGGCGCGCGACGTGGAAGGCGAGGATCTGCAGCTCCACCGCGAGGTCCACCTTCCGCACCTCCACCTGCTCGGGTACCTGGAGGACGACCGGGGCGAAGTTCAGGATGCAGGAGACACCCGCTCGGACCAGCAGGTCGCAGGCGCCCTGGGCGGCCGCGGCGGGCGTGGCGACCATCCCGATCGTCACGTGACGGGCGCGGCAGACGGTGGGGATCTCGCGGACGTGGTCCACCACGACCCCGTTGATCGTGATGCCGACGAGGTCCGGGTCGACGTCGAACAGCGCCGCCACGGGGAAGCCGCGGCCGCTGAAGCCGCCGTAGCCGGCGAGCGCGTGCCCGAGGTTGCCGATGCCCACCAGCGCGACGGCCTGCCGGTGCGTGAGCCCGAGGGCGGCCGACAGGTGGTGGAGCAGGGGCCGGACCTCGTAGCCGACCCCGCGGATGCCGTACGAGCCGACGTAGGACAGGTCCTTGCGCAGCGTGGCCGGGTTCACCCCGCTGGCGGTGGCGAGCTCGTCGCTGGAGACCGTCTCGGCGCCCCGGTCGGCCAGCTCGCCGAGCATCCGCAGGTAGACAGCGAGCCGGGCGACGGTGGCCTCGGGGACGGCGCGCGCACCGGCCGTGCCCGACGCCGTCGCCGCGCCCCGGGGCACGGGCGCACCTGGGGTGCCCGCGCTCGCCGGCACTGCGGCGGGAGGGCGGGAAGTCACGCGGGGCCTGCCTCGAACGGTCGGGAACGGGGGCGGTCGCCAGGTCGGCACCCCGGGGCCGGGACGCGGGACGGGCCGGTGCCGGGGGTTGACGACGACGCCCCGCCACGGTAGCCGCTCGTGAACGCGTGCACAAAGTTGCGATCTTGAGCCTGTCCGTGCTCGCGGCCGACCCGCGCCAGCCCAGGCGGGCGGCACCGTTGGTCGCGCCGATTCTGCCGCTGGCCGTGCGGGGCGGCGTCCGGGGGACGCCAGCAGTGCCACATCGCCGGCACCCCGTGCCAGCAGTGCCACACCGCTGGCACCACGGGTGCCGGGATGCGGGCGCCGGCGGGCGCTGACGGCGCGGCGGTCAGGCGGCGGTGATCGACACGGTGTGCCAGCCGGACGCGCCGTCCGGCACCGGGTCGGCGCGCTGCTCGGTCTGGGTGACGCCGGACCGGTCGGTCGCCCGGCACTGCAGCACGTGGGGGCCGGGCGGCAGCTCCAGCTCGGCGCGCCACATCCGCCAGACGTCCCGGTCGACCTCGGCGCCCAGCACCGCGTCCTGCCACGGCCCGCCGTCGGCGCGCACCTGCACCCGGTCCACGCCGACGTGCTGCGCCCACGCCGTCCCGGCGACGGTGACCCGCCCGGCGGGCACGGTCGCGGCGCCGGCGGGCGCGTCGATCCGCGACTGCGTCTTGATCGGCGCGCGCTCCGCCCAGCCCCGCGCCGCCCAGTAGGCCTGGCGCGCGGCGAACGTCGTCAGCTCCAGGTCGGCGAGCCACTTGGTGCCCGAGACGTAGCCGTAGAGGCCGGGCACGACCATCCGCACCGGGAAGCCGTGCTCGCGCGGCAGCGCCTCGCCGTTCATGCCGACGGCCAGCAGCGCGCCGCGGTCGGGCTCCAGGACGACCGCCGTCGGCGTGCCCGCCGTCCAGCCGTCGGCGCTGGTCGACAGCAGCTGGTCCGCCCCGTCCCGCACCCCGGCCTCGAGCAGCAGGTCGCGCAGCGACACCCCGACGAACCGCGCCGTGGACACCAGCCCGCCGCCCACCTCGTTCGACACGCAGGTCAGCGTGAGGACGCGCTCGACGAGCGGGCGGGCGAGCAGGTCGTCGAACGACAGCGTCAGCTCGCGGTCGACCAGGCCGTGCACCCGCAACGACCAGTCGGCAGCGGTCAGCGCCGGCACCCGCAGCGCGGTGTCGATCCGGTAGAAGTCGGCGTTCGAGGTGACGAAGGGGGGCGCGCCGAACGCGGCGAGGTCCGCGGCGGCCGGCGGCGCCGGAGCGGGGGGGACGCGGGCGGCGGCGAGGCGGCGGGTCACGGCGGCGCGGGAGTCGACGACGCCGCGTCCGAGCAGCTGCCCCGCTCCGCCGGTCGCGACCGCGGCCGCGCCCACCAGCCCGAGCGCCGCCGAGCCAGACAGGACGCGGCGGCGGGCCAGGGCCGGCGAGCCTTCGCCCAGCTCGACCTGCTGCCCGCGCTGGTCGAGGGGCCCGTCGGCGGGGTCGGCGGCGGGCTCGACGTCGGGCGAGCCGGCGGCGGACCGGCCGGCGGGGTCGGCGGCGCGCGCGAGCCGGCGGTGCAGCCACCGGACCG
>DASVUG010000247.1:0-2739 GCA_036387155.1 Pseudonocardia sp.
GTTGCCTCGCCCCGACGAGAAGCCCTCCGGACGCGCCGGAACGGCACAGGAGGCGGACGAGCCGCAGGCCATTGCTCCGAACGGCCCAACCGAGTTCTCAGGTTCGACCGGTCATCCGCCCGACCGGCGGGCGGGTCCGCCGACCGACACCCGCCGACCGTTACCCGTCCGCGACCGGCGGGCCCTGGTAGCCCTGCCGAGCCGACGGGTCGTCGAAGCCGACCTCGCGCCCGTAGTCCTCGCCGATCTTGTTGTCGCGCACGACGGTGCCCGTGGTGTCCTTGCCGAGGGCGAAGGCCTTGTTCCCCTCACCGACCATCTCGTTGTCCGCGATCGTGACGTCCTGCACGTCGACGAAAGCGACGGACTGGGCTTTGGCGTAGGAGTCGCAGTAGTTGCCCTGGAACAGCCAGTTCCGCGACACGCCCTCACCGCCGCCTGTCGGGCCCGTCGACGGGGTCTCGGCGTTCGGGCCCTCCGCCATCAGGCACTGCGCCCGGATGTCCTCGCAGCGGTTGCCCTGAACCACGACGTTCGAGCTGCCGGGCCGGGACGTCGCGAAGCTCTGCATGCAGTCGACGTGAGCCTCGCCGACGTCCTCGGTCCCCTCGAGGTCCTCGATCTCGTTGTGCAGCACCCGCGCGCCGTCGCCGAAGAAGCGGATGCCGTCGACGTCGTTCTCGGTGTAGTTGACCTGGGTGATCACGTTGTCCTGCACGACGATGTTCTGCCCCGCGGCCCAGATGCCGGTGCTGTCCGCCCCGTCGGAGACGAACCCCTGGATGACGACGTGGTCCGCCTCGGCGCGGATGCCGGGCACCCGGGTGCGACCGTCCCCGGAGTAGACGATCGGCGCGTCGGGCGTGCCGCCGACGTCGATCCGCAGGGGTTCGTCGAGGGTGCCGGTGAAGCAGATGACGTCGCCGGGGCGCGGGGCGTCCGCGTCGCCGCGGCACTCCGGGTCCACCGGGCGGGGGCCGAAGGTCCCGTCCCACACGGGCACGGGCGGCGGCGGGGCCGCCGGCGGTGCCGACGAGCAGGCGGCGAGGCCCGCCACCAGCAGCAGGAGGGCCACGAGGGCGCTCGCCCGGCCGGGCCCGGATCCTGGGCGCTTCACGGTCTCCCCTCCGAGTGCGGGCCGACGGGGGCGGTGTGCCCACCCCAGGGTAAACCCGGGGCAAAGACCCGTGGGGACAACGGTCGGACCGGCGGCGGGGTTCCCGGGCGGGCGCGGCGCGGCGCGGACGGCGGGGCGCGGCTAGCGGGCGACCGCGCGGTCCCCCGGCGCCTCGTCGGCGCCGGCGGCGTCGCGGGCCGCGGCCGCGTCGGCCCCGGCCGGCCGCGGTCGATCGCCCAGCGCGGCGACGACGCCCGCGAGCCCGAAGAGCAGCGCGAAGGCCGGCGGGCCGGTGAAGGTCACGGTGGCGACGGACTGCACGAGGCACGCGACGACCCACCCGGCGCACGTCAGGCCGGCCCAGCGCGCCAGCGGCCGGTCGTCGGTCCGCCACCGCCGCAGGGCCGCCCGGTACACCGCGGCGAGGCCGAGCGCGAAGGCCAGCGCGCCGAAGAAGCCGGTCTCGCCGATCAGCGCGGGCCACTCGGTGTCGGTGAGGAAGCGCCCGTCCTCCTTGTTGCGCCCCAGGCCCCACACGTACGGGTAGCCCAGCTCGACGTACTCCGGGCTGTAGTTCGTGGCCGCGATCGCCGAGCCGAAGCGGCCGAACCCGGCGCCGAGCGGGAAGTGGGAGGTCGCGACCTTGAACGAGTCGATCGTCAGCACGGTGCGCGCCTCGGGGTGGCCGTTGCCGAAGTAGTCCTGGTAGGTCGTGGAGACGACCGTGGTGAGCGGGGCCGCGAGCACCACGACGGCGACGGGCAGGCCCGCCAGGATCGCGACGAACACCCCCGTCGAGCGGCGCTTGGCCTGCAGCCACAGCCACGCCGCCGCGACGCTGCCGGCCGCGGTGCGCCGGGCCGTGCCCAGCGCCCCCAGCGCCGTCCCGATCAGCAGCGCCAGGGTGAACGCGCTGCGGCCCACCACGGAGCGCCAGGCGGCCACCGCCACGAAGGCCAGCGCGGTGAACTGCCCCATGTCGATCGGGTGGGTGAACGGCCCGACGATCGACGGCAGGAAGCCGCGGGCCTCGGCGGCGTTCTTGTCGTCGACCAGCACGGCCTCCCAGGGGCCGGGGGCGACGAGGTTGGCCACGGCCGCGAGCAGGCCGACGACGAGGACCACCGCGGCGACGCGCACCGCGACGGCGACGTGGCGCGGGGTCCAGTCCAGCTGGGCGACGGCGAAGGCGAACAGCGGGCCCTTGAGCGTCACGAACGCGCCGAGCAGGAAGATGTCGAACGGCACGTGCAGCACCAGGGCGCCGAGCACGCCGCACACGCCGAAGCCGGCGAACCACCACTGCCCCGGCAGGGTCCGCAGCGGCGTGCGGGTCAGCAGCCGGCGCAGCGGCAGCGTGACCACGCAGAGCGCGATCATCGCCTCGTCGAGGTAGCCGACCTGTTCCACGCCCGTGAGGTGTTCCAGCACGCGGACGAACAGGACCGCCAGCACCGTCAGCCCGGCGGTCGTGCGCGGGGCCACGAGCGCCAGCACGACCATGATCCCGCCGCCCAGCAGCACCCCCGCCGCCAGCGGCCACTCCGCCGCGACGCCGCCCAGCACGGCGGCCGCGGCCGGCCACACCCAGGGCCGCACGCGGCCGGTGTCGGCGCTGCGGG
>DASVUG010000248.1:0-7320 GCA_036387155.1 Pseudonocardia sp.
TGGCGCGCGACGGCGACGCGGCGATCGCGGAGCTGGCGGCGGCGCTGGCCCGACCGGGTCGGGCCCCCGCAGACCGGGTGCTGGTGGTGACGGCCGACCGGGGCCTGCGCGAGCGGGTGCGGGCGGCGGGCGCGGACGTCACCGGCCCCGGTGCCCTGCTCGACGCCCTGCCGGAGCCCTGAGAGCGGCCGACCCGGGGCGCGGGTGACCGGTCCGGGCGAGCCGACACCGCCGTCCCCAGCGCCGCGGCGCCGCGTCCGTACCGGTCACCGCCGGTGTGGACGCGCGGCGCGTGCCGCGTCTCAGAGCTCCCGCGACGCTCGCAAACGGCTCAGCGCCTCGTCGAGGATGGCCGCGCCGTCGGCGTCGCTGCGCCGCTCCTTCACGTAGGCCAGGTGCGTCTTGTACGGCTCGGTCCGCGGCGGGGCGGGCGGGTTCTCGTTGTCCCGGCCGGCCGGGAGCCCGCAGCGCGGGCAGTCCCACAGCTCGGGGACGTCGGCCTCCGACGCGAAGGAGGGCGTGGTCAGGTGACCGTTCGAGCAGTGGTACGCGATGCGCTCGCGCGGCGCCGTCTCCCCCCGCTCCGACTCGCCCATCGGACCCGCGCCCACGCGCGTGCCCCGGATAGCGTTGCCGCCCGCCATGACCCCTGCCCTTCGCTCCGCACCACCGCGCCCGGTGACCGGGCGCCCCGTCCTACCCGCGGTGTCCTGGCTCGCCGCGTCCTGCCCGGACGGCTCAGCCGCCGGCCTTGACCAGCAGACCCGTACCGACGATCGCGATGATCCAGATGGCCGCCACGAACAGCGTCATCCGGTCCAGGTTCTTCTCCACGACGCTCGACCCCGACAGGCTCGACTGCACACCGCCGCCGAACAGGGTGGAGAGCCCCCCACCCCGGCCGCGGTGCAGCAGGATGAGCAGGATCAGCAGGACGCTGGAGACGATCAGCACGATCTGCAGTGCGAGTTGCATCCATCCTCATTCCCACGCCGGGCAGGACCAGGGTACAAGCGCTCCCGCGTCCCGTCCGCCGCCGGGTGCCCGCGGCCCGCGGCGGCGGGCCGCCCGCGGCTCACGGCAACGGGCCGCCCGCGGCTCACGGCAACGGGCCGCCCGCGGCCACGGCGCACAGCCGTGCGAACCCGTCGGCGTCGAGGCTCGGCCCGCCGACCAGGACCCCGTCCACGTCCGGCCGGGCGACGACGTCGCCGACGTTGCGCGCCGTGACCGGGCCGCCGTAGAGCACCCGGACCCCGCTCGCGATCGTGTCGCCGTAGCCGGCCGCGACCGCCGCCCGCAGCGCCGCGCACACCTCCTGGGCGTCCGCCGCCTCCGCCACCCGCCCGGAGCCGGCCGCCCACACCGGGTCGTAGGCGACGACGAGCGTCTGCGCGTGCTGGCTCTCCACGCGCGCGAGGGCGGCGCGCAGCTGCGCCGTCACGTGCTCCACCTGCCGGCCCGCCTCGCGCACCGCCACGTCCTCCCCCACGCACAGGATCGGGACGATCCCGTGCCGGACCGCGGCCCGAACCTTGGCGTTGACCAGCGCGTCGTCCTCGCCGTGACCCGTGCGGCGCTCGGAGTGCCCGACCAGGACGTAGCGGCACCCCAGCCTCGCCAGCATCGCCCCCGACACGTCGCCGGTGTACGCCCCGGACGCGTGCGGCGAGAGGTCCTGGGCGCCGTGCACCATCTTCAGCCGGTCGCCGTCGATGAGCGTCTGCACGCTGCGGATGTCGGTGAACGGCGGCAGGACCGCCACCTCGACCCGGTCGTAGTACTTCTCGGGCAGCGCGAACGCCAGCTTCTGGACCAGCGCGATGGCCTCGAGGTGGTTGAGGTTCATCTTCCAGTTCCCCGCGACCAGGGGCGTGCGCGTCGCCACCGCACCACCCTAGGTCGCCCGGCGCGCCGCCACCCCGGCGGCCGGTGGCGGCGCCGTCCCGGCGATAGTGGGCCCGTGACGACCGCCGACCCCCGCTTCGCGCGCTCGACGGCCCTGCAGGAGCGGTTGCACGCGCTGGTCCCCGGCGGTGCCCACACCTTCGCCAAGGGCTCGGACCAGTATCCGGAGGGCATGGCCCCGGTGCTGGTGCGCGGGCGCGGCGCCCGGGTGTGGGACGTCGACGGCAACGAGTACGTCGAGTACGGCATGGGGATGCGCGCGGTCACCCTCGGCCACGGCTACCCGCCGGTGGTCGAGGCGGTGCGGGCCGCGGTCGCCGACGGGGTGTCCTTCACCCGGCCCACCGAGCTGGAGCTGGCCGCGGCCGAGGACTTCGTCGCGCTGGTCCCGGGCGCGGAGATGGTCAAGTTCTGCAAGAACGCCTCGGACGCCACGAGCGCGGCGCTGCGGCTGGCCCGGGCCGCGACCGGCCGCGAGGTCGTCGCGATGTGCTCCGACCAGCCGTACTTCGCCTCGCAGGACTGGTTCGTCGGCACCCTGCCGATGAGCACCGGCGTCCCCGCCGCGGTGCGGTCGCTGGTGCGCCCCTTCCCGTACGACGACCTGGACGCGCTGCGCGCGGTCCTGGAGGCCGAGCCCGTCGCGGCGGTGATCCTGGAGGCGGCCTCGGCCGCGGCGGAACCGACGCCGGGCTACCTGGAGGGCGTGCGCGCCCTGTGCGACCGGCACGGCGCGGTGCTGGTCCTCGACGAGACGATCACCGGTTTCCGCTGGGCCGCGGGCGGCGCGCAGGCGGTCTACGGGGTGACGCCGGACCTGTCGACGTGGGGCAAGGCGATGGGCAACGGCTTCTCCGTCGCCGCGCTCGCCGGCCGGCGGGACCTGATGGAGCTCGGGGGCCTGCGGACCGACCGGCCGCGGGTGTTCCTGCTGTCGAGCACGAACGGTGCGGAGACGACCGGGCTCGCGGCCTTCCGGGCCGTCGTCCGGGCCTACCGGGAGACCGATCCGGTCGCGACGATGGAGCGGCAGGGCCGGGCGCTGGCCGCGGGGGTCGACGAGGCGGTGGCCGAGGCCGGGATCGGGGAGTTCCTGTCCGTCGGCGGCCGCCCGTCCTGCCAGGTCTTCCGCACCGCCGACGCGGCGGGCCGGCCGTCGCAGGCGATGCGGACGCTGTTCCTGGCCGAGATCCTGCGCCGCGGCGTGCTGGGCCAGTCGTTCGTCAACTCCGCGGCGCACTCCGACGCCGACGTCGCGCGCACGGTCGAGGCCGTGCGCGGCGCCACCGCCGCCTACCGCAAGGCCCTGGAGACCGGTCGACCCGAGGAGCTGTTCCCCGGCCGGCCGGTCGCGCCCGCCCACCGCCTCCTGGCCGAGCCCCGACGGCTGCCCCCGCACTCGACGGGCCGCTAGGCCTCCTCCAGCATGTCCGCGGTGACGGCGGAGTCGGTGTCCGGGACGCCGAGGTCCGCCGCCCGCTTGTCCGCCATGTGCAGCAGCCGCCGGATCCGCCCGGCCACGGCGTCCTTCGTCATCGGCGGGTCGGCGAGCTGCCCGAGCTCCTCCAGCGACGCCTGGGTGTGCTCGACGCGCAGCCGGCCGGCGGCGAGCAGGTGCTCCGGCACGTCGTCGCCCAGGATCTCCAGGGCGCGCGCGACCCGTGCGGCGGCAGCGACGGCGGCCCGGGCGGAGCGGCGCAGGTTCGCGTCGTCGAAGTTGGCCAGCCGGTTCGCCGTGGCCCGGACCTCGCGGCGCATCCGCCGCTCCTCCCAGGCGAGCATGGTCTCGTGCGCGCCCATCCGGGTGAGCAGCGCGCCGATGGCGTCGCCGTCGCGGATCACGACGCGGTCCGCGCCGCGGACCTCCCGGGCCTTGGCGGTGACGCCGAGCCGGCGGGCCGCGCCGACGAGCGCCAGCGCCGCTTCGGGCCCGGGGCAGGTGATCTCGAGCGCGGAGCTGCGGCCGGGCTCGGTCAGGGAGCCGTGGGCGAGGAACGCGCCGCGCCACGCGGCCTCGGCGTCGCACACGCCGCCGGAGACGACGGGCGGGGGCAGTCCGCGCACGGGTCGCCCGCGGGCGTCGAGCAGCCCCGTCTGGCGGGCGAGACCCTCGCCGTCGCGCACCACCCGGATCACGTAGCGGGCGCTGCGCCGCAGGCCGCCCGGGCTGATCACGTGCGCCTCGCAGACGTGGCCGTAGAGCTCGTGGATCTCCCGGCGCAGCCGGCGGGCGACCGAGCCGGTGTCCACCTCGGCCTCGACGACCACCCGGCCGCCGACGATGTGCAGGCCGCCCGCGAACCGCAGCAGGGACGCGACCTCGGCCCGCCGGCAGCACGGCTTGGTCACCACGAGCCGACTCAGCTCGTCCTTCACCGCAGCCGTCATGGCCATGTGCAGCACCTCCCCGTCGCGCCGTGCCCGTCGTTCCCCACCGGTCTCACCGCACGCCCCCGGCCGCGGCACTGTGATCGACCCGGGCCGGCGGGGCCGGGGCGGCGCGGCCCAGGACGGCGGCGAGGGCGTCGGCCAGCGCCGCCGGGTCGTGGCGCGCCGTCGTCGGGTCGGCCGCCGCGACCGGGGCCAGGTGGACCGCGCCGCCCGGGGCGAGCAGGCCCGCCGCCGCGCGCCGCAGCCGGTCCGGCACGGCGACGGACCCGACGTCGGCGAGCACGGCGTCCACCCGCAGCTCGGGGGCGTGCTCGGCGAGGACGGCCAGGTGCTGCTCGGGGGAGAACCCGGCCGTCTCCCCCGGCTCCGGCTCCAGGTTGAGCACGACGACCCGGCGCGCCGCGGCGGCGACCAGGGCCTCGCGCAGCTCGGGCACCAGCAGGTGCGGCAGGACGCTGGTGAACCAGGACCCGGGGCCCAGCAGCAGCACGTCCGCGGCGCGCACGGCGGCGAGCGCCTCCGGGCAGGCGCGCGGCCGCGCGGGCAGCAGGCGCACCCGCCGGACCCGCCCGGGCGTCGACGCCACGGCGACCTGCCCGCGGATGCGGTGGGCGACCCGCGGGTCGTCGTCGAGGCCCGTCACCTCGGCCTCGATGTCGAGCGGCTCGCACGACATCGGCAGCACGCGTCCACGGGCCCCGACCAGCGCGGCGACGGCGTCCAGGCCGGCGACCGGGTCGCCGAGCACCTCCGTCAGCCCGGCCAGCAGCAGGTTGCCCACGGCGTGCCCGGCCAGCGCGCCGCGGCCGCCGAAGCGGTGCTGGAGCAGGCGGACCCACGCGGCGGGGGTCCCGGGCGCCGGCCGGTCCCCCCCGCCGGTCACGTCGTCGCCGGCCAGGGCGGCGAGGGCCATGCGCAGGTCCCCCGGAGGCAGCAGGCCCAGCTCGCGGCGCAGCCGGCCGGAGGACCCGCCGTCGTCGGCGACGGTGACGACGGCGGTGACCGGGTCGGCGACGCCGCGGCCGGCGAGCAGCCGCAGCGCGGACAGGGTGGCGTGCAGGCCGTGCCCCCCGCCGAGGGCGACGGCCGCGAGCGGCCGGGTGGATGCCGCCGCGAGCGGCCGGGTGGACGCCGCCGCGAGCGGCCCGGTGGACGCCGCCGCGAGCGGCCCGGGGGTGTCGGCGGCCCGGTCGCTGCCGGAACTCACTCGCGGCCCAGGTCGCGGTGCGTGACGCGGACCGCGACGCCGTCGGTCGCGGACAGGCGTCGGCCGAACTCCTCGCTGATGGCGACGCTGCGGTGCTTGCCCCCGGTGCAGCCGACGGCGAGGGTCAGGTAGCGCTTGCCCTCGCGCCGGTAGCCGGCACCGACGAGGGCGAGCAGCTCGAGGTAGCGGTCGAGGAACTCGGTGGCGCCCTCCTGGCTGAGGACGTAGTCGCGCACGTCGGCGTCGCGGCCGGTGTGCTCGCGCAGCTCGGGGATCCAGTGCGGGTTGGGCAGGAAGCGCACGTCGACGACGAGGTCGGCGTCCATGGGCAGGCCGTACTTGAAGCCGAACGACACGATCGACACGCGGGTGGCCTGCGCGACGTGCTCGCCGAACGTGCGCTCCAGCAGGCCGCGCAGCGCCGGTACCGACAGGGACGAGGTGTCCACGATGAGGTCGGCGGCGTCGCGCAGCGGCCCGAGCAGGGCGCGCTCCGCGGCGATCCCGTCGACGAGCCGGCCGTCGCCCTGCAGCGGGTGGCTGCGGCGGACCTGCTCGAACCGGCGGACGAGCACGGCGTCGGACGCCTCGAGGAACAGCAGCCGCGGCTGGTGGCCGCGGGCGTCGAGGTCCTTGAGGACGGCGCGCAGGTCGGCGGTGAACGCGCGGCTGCGCACGTCCATCACCACGGCGATGCGGGTGACCTCGCCGCGGGCGCGGGCCCCGAGGTCGACCATCGTGGCGATCAGCTCCGGGGGCAGGTTGTCCACGACGAACCAGCCGAGGTCCTCCAGCACCTTCGCCGCGGTGCTCCGGCCGGCCCCGGACAGCCCGCTGACCAGCGTCACCTCGATGCCGGGCGGCGTGACGGGCGGGTCCGGGCGGGCGGCGGACGGGGCGGTCATGCCTTCTCCTCGGTGCGGGGGGTGCCGGCCGGTGCGGTGCTGCCGGCGGTGCTGCCGGCGGGGTCGCCGTCGGTGGCGTTCAGGGCGGCGAGGACCGCCGTGGCGGTGCGCGTGCCGAAGCCGGGCAGGGCGGCGATCTCGTCGACGCCGGCCGCCCGCAGCTTGCGGACCGACCCGAAGTGCTTCAGCAGCGCCGCGCGCCGCGACGGGCCGAGCCCGGGCACGCCGTCGAGCGCGGAGACCGTCATGCCCTTGGAACGACGCTGGCGGTGGTAGGTGATGGCGAACCGGTGGGCCTCGTCGCGGACCCGCTGCAGCAGGTACAGGCCCTCGCTCGTGCGGGAGAGGATGACCGGGTCCGGGTCGGCGGGCAGCCACACCTCCTCGAGCCGCTTGGCGAGCCCGCACACCGCGACGTCGGTGACACCGAGGTCCGCGAGCACGTCCGCGGCCGCCTCGACCTGCGCGGGCCCGCCGTCGACGACGAACAGGTTCGGCGGGTAGGCGAACCGGCGTGGCCGGCCCGTCGTCGGGTCGATCCCCGGCCGGGGGGCGGGGTGCCCGGTGACGGGGTCGGCGGTGTCGGCGGCGGCGGGGCCGTCGGCGGGGTCGGTGCTGGTGGCGGGCTCGATACCGGCGGTGTCGCCCGCGCCGGCCCCACCGTTACCCCCGGACCCGTTCTCGGCGGACCCGTTCTCGGCGGACCCGTTCTGGGGGGACCCGTTCTCGGCGGACCCGTTCTCGGCGACGTGGCGGCGGAAGCGGCGGCGGGTGACCTCGGCGATCGCGGCCACGTCGCCGCCGGCCGCGCCGCCGCGGACCTCGAAGCGGCGGTAGTCCGACTTGCGGGCCAGGCCGTCCTCGAACACCACGAGCGACGCGACGACGTCGCTGCCCTGCACGTGCGAG
>DASVUG010000249.1:0-6928 GCA_036387155.1 Pseudonocardia sp.
GCCGCCCAGGCTGGCGAAGCCCATCGTGCGGCGCAGCCGGTGGCCCTGCTCGTCGCGCTCCTGCCAGCCGCGCTCGCGGGCGGCGAGCATCCGGTCCACGACCATCTCCATGGCCGTGCCGAGGTCGAGCTCGGTCCACTCCGTGGCGTACGGGGCCCGGTACTTGACCTTCTCCTCGCGCTGCGGCCCGGTGACCAGCGACAGGCTGGCCGAGCCCTTCGGGCACAGGCGGCCGCGGGAGATCGGCGACGCCGGGTTGCCCTCGATCTGGACGACCTTCTCGTCCTTGACGTAGACGCGCTGCGCGCAGCCGACGGCGCAGTACGGGCAGACCGAGTAGGCCACCCGGTCCGCCGTCGCCGTGCGCGGCGTCAGCTCCTTGGACCGGGGGGACTGCGTGGCCGCGCCCCGACCCAGCGGATCGTCCCCCGTCAGCTGCCGGTAGACCGGCCAGGAGTTCAGCGTCGACCCCAACCACGTGCGCACACCCACGACGACCTCCTTGCCCGGCTGCGCCGAGCCTAATCCCGTCGACCGACGGTTTCGCGCTGGAAGACCTGCTCGCCCGCCGGTTCCGCGGTCTCCTGCGCGATCCGCTCCGCGCCGGCGTACACGTTCATCGCGGTGCCGCGCAGGAACCCGACCAGCGTCATCCCGGCCTCGACGGCCAGGGCGACGGCCAGCGACGACGGCGCCGAGACCGCCGCGAGCACCGGCACCCCGGCCATGACGGCCTTCTGGACCAGCTCGAACGACGCGCGCCCGGACACCATCAGCACGCAGCCGGCCGCGGGCACCCGCCCGTCGAGCAGCGCCCGGCCGAGGACCTTGTCCACGGCGTTGTGCCGGCCGACGTCCTCGCGCACGTGCAGCGGGGTGCCGTCCGCGGTGAACAGGCCCGCGGCGTGCAGGCCGCCGGTGGAGTCGAACAGCCGCTGGGCCGTGCGCAGCGCATCCGGCAGGCCGTAGAGCGTGGTGTCGGCGACGCGGACCGGGTCGCCGGCCGGGGGGAAGCGGCTGCGCAGCTTCACCGCGTCCAGGCTGGCCTTGCCGCACACCCCGCACGACGAGGTGGTGTAGAAGTTCCGCTCCACGCCGGCCTCGGGCGGGGCGACGCCGGGGGCGAGCGCGACGTCGAGCACGTTGTAGGTGTTCGCGCCCGACTCGTCCACCGAGTCGCACCAGCGGGCGGACGCGACGTCGGCCGCCGCGGTGATGACGCCCTCGGTGAGCAGGAAGCCGTGTGCGAGCTCCACGTCGTCCCCGGGCGTGCGCATCGTGACGGCGAGCGGCCGGCCGCCGACCCGCAGCTCCATCGGCTCCTCAGCGGCGAGCGCGTCCGGGCGGCGGACGGGCGGGCGACCGGCTGCCATGCGCACCACGGGGTGCCGAACCGTGCGACGTCCCACCGGCTCACGGTACACACGCCGACGCTGATCAGCCGGTCGGCGCAGGTCCGCCCGGTGCGCGCGGGCACGCCGGTAGAACGATCGGTTGTTCGGCGCGCTCCCCGCGGTCGTCGCTCCCCGCTCCGCTCCGCTCCCCGGAGGTACTCCGATGCCCACCCGCACCCGTCCGGTGATCCCGGTGCTCGCCGCCGTGGTCGCCGTGCTCGGCCCGTCCGCCTGCAGCGGCGGGGACGGCGGCACCCCGCCCGCCCGTCCGGTCGTCGACCCGGCCGCCGCGACGCCGCAGTTCGGCACGATCCTCACCGCGAGCAGCGAGCCCGGGCTCGGCACCGTCGTCGTCGACGGCCAGGGCTACACCCTCTACCGCTTCGACCAGGACACCACCAAGCCACCGGCCTCGAACTGCGCCGGCGACTGCGCGCGGCAGTGGCCGCCGGTCCTGGCGACCCCGGGCTCGCCGCTGACGGTGGACGGCGTGCCCCAGGACGCCGTCGGCACGATCAACCGCCCCGACGGCTCGGTGCAGCTGACCCTGGGCGGCTGGCCCGTGTACCGCTACAGCGGCGACACCCGGCCCGGCGCGGTCACGGGCCAGGGCGTCGCCGGCGCCTGGGCCGCGGTGACCCCGGAGGGCGGCAAGGCCGACCCGACGACCTGAGCCCGACGACCTGAGCCCGACTACCCGAGCCCCGGCGGGCGCCCCGCACCCCGCGCGCGGGAGGATGCGGTCAGGGAGGCGTAAGGGTGCCTGGTGGCCCCCGCGGTCTTCAAAACCGACGTGGCCGAGGATCTCGGTCAGGCGGGTTCGATTCCCGTCCGCCTCCGCCACCCGCCGTTGCGCACCCCGCCGTCGCGCCGCGACCCTCCCGGCCCGCTCGGCCGACGTGGCCCGGTGCAGCGCGCCGTTTCCACGACGAGTACTCGTGCTTGAGTGGCCGGGGTACTCGTGCTTGAGTAGTGGCCGTGAGCAGCGTGCGGCTCTACATCCTCGGGATCCTCGCCCGTAGCGGACCGATGCACGGGCACCGCATCCGCCGGGAGGCCCAGGTCGAGCGCACCGAGCTGTGGACGGACATCAAGGTCGGGTCGCTCTACGCCGCGCTGGGCCGCATGGCCGCCGAGGGCAGCATCGAGCCGGTGCGCACCGAACGCTCCGGGAACCTCCCGGCGCGCACCGTCTACGCGATCACCGACGAGGGCCGGCGAGAGCTGACCGCCCTGCGCGCCGCGGCGCTGCACGAGGTCAAGCTGCGGCCCGACCCCGTCGACCTCGCCCTCCAGTACGGCGACGACCTCGGTCTCGAGGAGGTTCGCGCCGCCTTCGTCGCCCGCCGGACGGCGCTGCAGGCCCAGCTCGACAGCTGGCAACAGCTCCAGAAGACGGCGACGCCGCACCTGCGCGGCGCGGAGCCGCTGTGCCTGGAGCACCAGCGGCTGCGGCTGGAGGCCGAGCTGACCTGGCACGACACCGTGATCGCGGAGCTGCCCTCGCTGCTCGCCACCGACCCCGCCATCCCGGGGTGACCTCCTCCGTCCCAGGAGACCGACATGCCCGACACCCCCTGGCGCGTCCTCGTCGTCGGCGGCGGGATCGGCGGCCTCGCCCTCGCCCAGGCGCTGCACGCGGGCGGCGTCGACGTGCAGGTGTACGAGCGCGACCCCGAACCGTCCAGCTGGCTCCAGGGCTACCGGATCAACGTCAACCCCGACGGCGCCCGCGCGCTGCACCGATGCCTCCCGCAGCCGCTGTGGGAGGCGTTCGTCGCCACCGCCGTGGCCCCGCCGGGCGGCATCACCTTCCGCACCGAGCGGCTCCGCGAGCTGCTGACCCTGGGGCGCGATCGGCTGGTCGGCTCCGCGGACCCGGCGGACGGCCAGTACGGCGTCAGCCGCGTGGTGCTGCGGAACCTGCTGCTGGCCGGCCTGGACGACGTCGTCCGCTTCGGCGCCCGCTTCGAGCGCTTCGAGGTCGATGACGACGGCCGCGTCACCGCCCGCTTCTCCGACGGCACCACCGCGACCGGCGACGTCCTCGTGGGCGCGGACGGGGCCAACTCGCGCGTCCGCGCGCAGTACCTGCCGCACGCCGGGCGCGTCGAGACGGACGCGGCGTCGATCGCCGGTCGGCTCCCGCTGACCGAGCAGACCCGCTCCTGGCTTCCGGCGCACCTGGCCGGGGGCATGACCCTCGTCCTGCCCCCGCGCGGACCGTCGCTGTTCGCGTCCGCCTTCGCCGGGCGTGAGCGGGTGAGCGGGGCGCTCCGCGCCGATCCGGACCTCGCCCGGATCGGCGTTGACCCGGACCGGTTGCTCGACCGCCTCGAGGACTACGTCCTGTGGGCGGTCATCGCCGACCACCGCGCGTTCCCCGCGGGCACGGTGGACCGGGACGGCGCCGAGGTCCGGGCCGTCGCCCGGCGGATCGTCGACGGCTGGCACCCCGCCCTGCGCCGGATGGTGGCCGAGACCGACCCGGCGACGGTCCGGGCGATGCGCTTCAGGCGGTCGTCGTTCGCGGAGCCGTGGCCGGCCTCCCCGGTGACGGTGCTCGGCGACGCGGTGCACAACATGCCCCCGGTCGGCGGACTCGGCGCGAACACGGCGCTGCGCGACGCCGCCGAGCTGTCGAGCCGGCTGCTCGCCGTGCGCGACCGCGCGGAGCTGGTCCCGGCGATCGCCGCCTACGAGGAGCGGATGCGCGACTACGGGTACGCCGCGGTCCGCACCGCGACCCGCAACACCGAACGGGCCACCTCGAACAACCCGGTCGCCCGCCGGGCGGCTCGCGGCTGGTTCCGGCTGTGCCGGGCCGTCCCGCCGCTGCGGCGGCGCAGCTTCGGCCCCGGACCGGAGGAGGGGCCGCCGAGCCGTCGGTCGGCACGTCAGCCCCAGGGTTGACGACCGGCGGCCCGCCCCGCGGCACAATCGCCGCGGTGGACCCCCCGCCGCGCCGGCACGCGCCCCGTCCGGGCCCGCGCGCCGCGTGGTCCGCCCGGCTGGCCGCGACGTGGCGGGACCGGCCGGCGCGGGTGCGCGACGGGCTGGTCGCGGCGACGCTGGGCGGGCTGCTCGTCGCCTCCGGCCTGCACGGGGCGCCCTGGTACCAATTGGCGCCGGCGGCCTTCGGCGGGCTGCCCGTGCTGGCCGCGCGGACGCGACCGGGCCTCGCCGTCGCCGCGTGCGCGGTGGTGGCCTGCGGGTACGCCGCGGCGCTGGGCGACATGGCGCCGCCCTGGGTGGTCACCGTCGCCGTGCTCTTCCTGGCCGTGGCGCACGGGCCCGACACCGTCGTGCCCGGCGTGGTCGGGGTGGCCGGCGGGGCGATCATCCTCGCCAGCAGCGTGCTCGCCGTCCGGCGCTACGGCGGGACGTGGACCGACGAGCTGGTCTACGTGGTCGTCCTGCCGCTGCTGGCGGTCGGGTGGGGTGCCGGCACCCGCGAGCTGCGGCTGCGCAACGCCGAGCTGGAACGGCTGCGGGCCGCCGAGCTGCACGCCGCGGTGGGGGAGGAGCGCCGCCGCATCGCCGGCGACCTGCACGACGTCGTCGCGCACGAGGTGGCCGCGATCGTCGTGCGGGCGCGGACCGGGCAGCGGCCCGGGGCGACGGGCGGGGACGCGGCCGCCGCCCTGGCGTCGATCGCCGAGATGGGGACGGCGGCGCTGTCGTCGATGCGCGAGGTCGTCACGGTGCTGCGCGACCCCGACCGGCCCGGGGAGGTGGCGCCGCCGCCGGGGCTCGACGCGGTCCCGAACCTCGTCGCGGCCGCCCGCCGCGCGGGCCTGGAGGTCGACCTCGTCGCGGTCCCCGCGCCGTCCCCGCCCGGGCTGCCCGACGACGTCGCGCTGGCGGCCTTCCGCATCGTCCAGGAGTCGCTGAGCAACGTCCTGCAGCACGCCGGCGCCACCCGCGCCGCCGTCGCCCTGCGGGTGGGCGGCGGCGCGCTCGTGGTCACCGTCGACGACGACGGCCGGCGGGCCCGCCCCGACGACCCCGGCCACGTCGACGGGCACGGACTCGTCGGCATGCGGGAGCGGGCCGCCGCCGCGGGCGGGACGCTGGAGCTGGGCACCGGGCCGCTCGGCGGCTGGTCGGTGCGCGCCGCGCTGCCGCTGCGGGCGGGGTCGCGGGAGTGGTGCCGGGGCGGCGGGTGGGCGGGATGACGCCGCTGCGGGTCGTCGTGGCCGACGACCACCCGGCCGTGCGCGCCGACTTCGTGACGCTGCTGTCCGGCGCGCCCGACCTCGCCGTCGTGGGAGCGGCCGCGGACGGGCACGCCGCGGTCGACCTGACCACCCGCCTGCGCCCGGACGTGGTGGTGATGGACGTCCGGATGCCCGGCGCGGACGGGCTCACCGCGCTGCGGGAGATCAACCGGCGGCTCGGGCCGGCGGCCCCGGCCGTGCTGGTCGTGACCACGTTCGAGCTCGACGAGTACGTGTTCGGCGCGCTGCGGGCCTCGGCGGCGGGGTTCCTGCTCAAGGCCGACGCCGCGGTGGACCTGCCCGGGGCCGTCCGGACGGTCGCGCGGGGCGACGGGGTGGTGTCGCCGTCGGTGACCCGCCGGCTGATCTCCGCCTTCGCGCGCCCGGCCGGCGACCCGGCCGCGTCGCGCGTCGTCGCCGAGCTGACGGCCCGGGAGCGCGAGGTGCTGGTGCTGGTGGCGCGCGGCGCGGTGAACGAGCAGATCGCCGCCGAGCTGGTGGTGGGCCTGCCGACCGTCAAGACCCACGTCCGCAGCATCTTCGCCAAGCTCGGCGTCACCACCCGCACCCAGGCCGTGATCCTCGCCTACGAGAGCGGCCTTGTCCGGCCCGGGCAGGATCAGCCCTGGGGCTGAGGCGGTCGCGGACGGCGCTCGGGCAGGCTCTCGGGCATGACGTTGCGCGATCGCCCCCCGGCCGCGGTCGACGGCGCGGCCGTGGCGGACGGCCGGTGGCTGCTGCTCGGCGCCGCCGCCTGGCTGGTCGCCGGCCTGCAGCTGGACGCGTGGGCGCACGCCACGATCCCCGAGCTGGAGACGTTCTGGACGCCCTGGCACGCCGTGCTCTACTCCGGCATCGCCGCCTGCGGCGGGGTGCTGGCCTGGCGGATCCACCGGCTGCTGCCGCGGGACGGGCTCACGCCCGGCGCGCTGCTGGGGCTCCCGCCCGCGCTGCGGGTGGCCGCGGCGGGGATGGCGCTGCTGCTCGTCGGGGGCGGCGTCGACACCCTCTGGCACAACCTGTTCGGCATCGAGCGCGAGCTGGAGATCTTCGTCAGCCCCAGCCACGTCCTGATCATCGTGGGGATGGTGCTGGTCGCCGCCGGGCCGGCTCTGCTGCGCGCGGCCGCACCCGACCCGGCGGGCTCCGGCGGGCGGCTGGGGAGCGCCGACACCGTGCTGGTCCTCGCCTCGGCGCTGCTCGCCGCCATCCCGCTGCAGATCTTCACGCTGCACGCGAACGTCGTCGGCTGGCCGCACCTGGGGTCGGGCGAGCGCCCGATGCAGGTGACGGGGCCGGACGCCCTGGCCGTGC
>DASVUG010000250.1:0-11645 GCA_036387155.1 Pseudonocardia sp.
GCTGTCCACGCCCGATGCGTCGTTGCGTCTCGGGCTCCAGCCGCCGACCGGGCCGAAGGTCAGACGCACAACCAAGATTTCGAGGTCAAGGTGGGTCAGCTGATCCTGACGCGCAACGTGCATCCTTTGCTCGCGAAGCGAGCGAATGACTCACTCGCTCCGCGGATGGCTCCACGGCGAGCGCTCGGCACCGCTGGCCATGGCTGACCTGCGTGCCCCCGGCAGTGTCCTGTTTCAGGACATACGCATCGCGTGTCTCGAGACATACGCATCACCTGAGGTGATCTTCGGCGGGCATGTCGAAGGCCCGCCTCGTGATCACCGCCGTCGTCCTGGAAGGGCGCTCCCAGCACGAGGTCGCCCGCGCCTACGGGGTATCCCAGCCCTGGATCTCCCGGCTCGTGGCCCGCTACCGCGCCGAGGGCCAGACCGCGTTCGAGCCCCGCTCGCGCCGACCCCGGTCCTCACCGTCCGCGACCACCCCCCAGGTGGTCGAGCTCGTCCTGAGGCTGCGCAAGCAGCTCAGCGAGCAGGGGTTGGACGCCGGCCCGCACACCCTGTGCTGGCACCTCGCCCAGCACCACCACACGACGGTGTCGGCGGCGACGGTGTCGGCGGATCCTGACCCGCCACGGCCAGGTCACCCCGCAACCGCACAAGCGACCGCGCTCGTCCTACCTGCGGTTCGCCGCCGAGCTGCCCAACCAGATGTGGCAGACCGACTTCACCCACTACCGCCTGAGCACCGGACACGACATCGAGATCCTCAACTTCCTCGACGACCACTCCCGCCTACTACTGGCCTGCGTGGCCTTCCCACGGGTCACCGGCCCCGCCGTCGTCGCGGTGTTCCAGGCCGCCGTCGCCCGCCACGGCGTGCCGGTCAGCGTGCTGTCGGACAACGGCATGGTGTTCACCACCCGCTTCTCCGGCGGACGACGAGGACGCGGCGGCAACACCCGCAACGGCTTCGAGTCCGAACTCGCCCGCTCAGGCGTGGTGCAGAAGAACTCCTCCCCGAACCACCCGCAGACCTGCGGGAAGATCGAACGTTTTCACCAGACCCTCAAGAAGTGGCTGACCGCACAGACCGTCCAGCCGACCACGATCCCGCAGCTCCAGGCCCTGCTCGACCGCTTCGCCGAGGAGTACAACACCCGCCGTCCGCACCGAGCCCTCGCTCGGCGCACTCCTGCTGCGGCCTATCTCGCCCGCCCGAAGGCCACCCCGGCCCACGGCTCGCCGACCACGCCGCCCGACGCCCGCATCCGCCGGGACCGCGTCGACGACTCCGGCGTGGTCACCCTGCGCCACCACGGCCGCCTCCACCACATCGGCATCGGACGAACCCACGCCCGAACCCACATCCTGCTGCTCATCCTCGACCGCGACATCCGGGTCGTCGACGCCACCACCGGAGAGCTCCTGCGCGAACTCACCCTCGACCCCACCCGCGACTACCAACCCCGCGGACGACTCTGAACAGCAAAAAGGCCGAACCCGTAGGTTCGGCCTGATGCCGATGTCCTGAGACATCACAGTGTCGGGACGACAGGATTTGAACCTGCGACCCCTTGACCCCCAGTCAAGTGCGCTACCAAGCTGCGCCACGTCCCGGCTGCTCCCGGAGGAGCCCCGCCAGCGTAGCGCACGGCCGGCGGCGGCCGGCGCGGTGGGCAGAGGCGGCGGGACCCGCCGCGCGGGAAGCGGTGCCGCCGCGCGCGCCGTGTCGCGCGCGGCGGCTGCAGATCGCGCGCGGCGGCTCCGCGTCGCACGTGACGGGCCCTGCACCCGCGCGGCGGCCCGGCCGCGGCGGTCAGCTCGGAATGATCTTGCTCGTCTCCAGGAACTCGCGGGCGACGGCGTCGGGGGCCTCGCCGTCGATGTCGACCTTGGAGTTGAGCTCCGTCGCCTTCTCGGTGGTCAGCTGCTGCGCGATGGCGCCGAAGATCGCCTCGTACTGCGCGGCGTGGGCCTGGTAGGTCGGGGTGCGCATGCTGACGGCGACGTTGTAGGTGGCGAGGGCCTGCTTGTCGTCCTTCAGGACGACGAGCTTGTTCGCGAGCACCTGGGCGTCGGTGCCGAACACCACCGCGAAGTTGCACGGGTTGCGCGCGGCCACGCTCGTGTAGACCAGCCCGAAGTCGAGGACGGCGACGTTGCTGTCGGGCAGGTCGAAGCCGTAGGTCTTCTCGACCGCCGGGAGCCCGTCGTTGCGGGTCGGGAACTCGGCCGCGGTGCACAGGCCGGCGGCCTGCGGGTTCTCCTTCGCCAGCCGGGCCCAGTCGCTGATCGTGGCGACGTTGAACTCCTTGGCGGCGTCCGGGTTCGCGGCCACGGCGTAGGCGTTGTTGGCCCCGGCCATGGCGAACCAGGTGATGCCGTTGGCGGCGTCGGCCTTCTTCACGGCGTCGAACTGGGCCTGCTCGCCGGCGACCGGGTCGGTGTTCCCCAGCGGGCCGAGCCAGGCCGTGCCCGTGTACTCCCAGTACGCGTCGATCTCGCCCGACGTCAGGGCGCCGCGCACCACCGGCGTGCCGACGAGCTTCGTCCGGTCCGTCACCTGCGCCCCGGCCGCCTGCAACGCCTGCAGGGCGACCTGGCCCAGGATGAGCTGCTCGGTGAACTCCTTGGAGCCGACGGCGATCGTGACGCCGTCGAGCTTGTTGGCCTCGGTGACGGTGCCGCCGCCGGCGGGCGCCGCGTTCGGGGCACCGCCGCCCTCCCCGCCGCCGCCTCCCCCGCCGCAGGCCGCGACGACGAGCAACCCGGCCACGGCGAGCGCCGCACGCACGCGGGTCGCCACGGCACGGTGACGAACTCGGATCATGGTTCCTCCTTCGACGGGGGCACGCCGTCACAGTCCTCGGGGTCGGACCACGTCCTCGACCACGCCGAGGACGTGGTCGACGAGCAGGGCGAGGACGGCGGTCAGGACGCTCGCGACGACGATCACCGGCGTGCGGCTCTGGACGATGCCGCCGTAGACCACCGACCCCAGCCCGCCCGCGTTGGTGAGCGCGCCGATGGTGGCCGTGCCGACGTTGATCACCGCCGCGGTCCGCACGCCCGCCAGGATCACCGGGACGGCCAGCGGCAGCTCGATCTCGCGCAGGACGCGCCCGCTCGACATCCCCATGCCGCGGGCGGACTCCACGACGAACGGGTCGATCTGCCGCAGGCCGACGACGGTGTTGCGCAGGATCGGCAGGAACGCGTACACGACCAGGGCGACGACCGCGCCGCTGAAACCGGGCGAGAAGAGGATCGCGAACAGGACGATGACCCCGAGGGACGGCACCGTCTGCCCGAGGTTGCCCAGCCCGACGACCAGCGGCGTGAGCCGCCGCGCCGAGGGCCGGCTGACGAGGATCCCGGCGGGGACGGCGAGGGCGACGACCAGCGCGGTCGAGATCCCGACCAGCTCCAGGTGCACGAGGGTGGCGGTGCGCAGGCCGTCCGCGGTGAGCAGGCGGCGTTCGACGGCGTCGAGGTCGGCGGTGGCCACGTACACCGCGACGCCCACGCACACCGCGACGAGCGCCGCGGGCATGGCGAGGTAGCGGCGGACCCGGGACGCGCGGGTGCGCGGCGCCGGCGCGGGGACCACGCGGGTGTACGGGTCGTCGGTACCGGCCGTCACGGCGCCGCCACCTCCCGCCCGGCGGCGTCGGACCGGTGCCCGTCGCCCGCGGCGATCCGCATGGAGTCGGCCGCGGCCATGATCGCCGGCATGTCGACGACGCCGAGCACGGCGCCCGCGGCGTCGACGACGGCCACGGCACCGACGCCGCTGCCGAGCAACGCCTCCAGGGCGGCGCTCACCGTCGCCGACGGCTCGACGACCGCCCGGACCGGGAAGCCCGCCCCGTTCAGCGCGCCGTCGGCGCGGGCGAGCTCCACGGCGTCGGCCCACCGCACCGGGCGGCGCCGGTCGTCGACGAGCAGGACCCTCCGGTGCCCGGACGGCTCCAGGGCGCGCAGGGCGGCGTCCCGGCCGTCGCCCACGGGCGCGACCGGCCACGGCGCGAGCGCGATGTCGCGGACCCGGGTGAGGCCGAGGCGCCGGAGCACGGCGCCCGCGCCGACGAACTCGCGCACGAAGTCGTCGGCCGGCGCGGCGAGGACGGTCTCGGGGGTGTCGTACTGCGCGAGCACCGACCCCTCGCGCAGGATCGCGATCCGGTCGCCCATCCTGATCGCCTCGTCGATGTCGTGGGTGACGAAGACGATCGTCTTGCCGATCTCGGCCTGCAGGCGCAGGAACTCGTTCTGGAGGCGCTCGCGGGTGATCGGGTCGAGCGCGCCGAACGGCTCGTCCATCAGCATCACCGGCGGGTCGGCCGCCAGCGCCCGGGCGACCCCGACGCGCTGGCGCTGCCCGCCCGACAGCTCCTTCGGGAACCGGTCGCGGTAGATCCCGGGATCCATGCCGACCAGGTGCAGCAGCTCGTCGAGGCGCTCGTCGACCCGCTTGCGCGGCCAGCCGAGCAGGCGGGGCACCGTGGTGATGTTGCGGCCGATGGTCTGGTGCGGGAACAGCCCGACCTGCTGGATCACGTAGCCGATCCGCCGGCGCAGGTGGTCGGGGTCCACCCGCGTCACGTCCTCGCCCTGCAGCCGGATCGTCCCGGACGTGGGCTCGATGATGCGGTTGATCATCTTGAGCGTGGTGGTCTTCCCGCAGCCCGACGGGCCGACCAGGATCACGATCTCGCCCTCGGCGACGGTGAGGTCCAGGGCGTCCACCGCCGGGGTGGCCTGGCCCGGGTAGCGCTTGCCCAGCCGCTCCAGCTCGATCATGGCGGCCATCAGCGCAGCCCCCGCGACGTGGTCAGGCGGGCCAGGACCAGGAACGCGCCGTCGAGGAGCAGCCCGACCGCGACGACGCCGAGCGTGCCCATCAGGGCCAGGTTGACCGCGTTCGGGCTGGTGATCACGCGCAGCCCGGAGAAGATGAGCTCGCCCAGGCCCGGTCCCCCGACGATCGGGCCGAGCGCCGCGACCCCGACCAGCAGGACGGCCGACACCCGCAGGCCGGTGACGACGACCGGCCACGCCAGCGGCAGCTCGATGCTCCACAGCCGCCGCCAGGAGCCCATGCCGACGCCCTGCGCCGCCTCGACCACCGCGGCGTCGACGCCGTTCAGGCCGGTGACGGTGTTCCGCACGATCGGCAGCAGGGAGTACAGCGCCAGCGCCACCACCACCGGCGTCGCGCCGATCTGACCGAGCAGCGCGAGCAGCAGCGCGTACATGGCCAGCGACGGCACCGTGAGGATCAGCCCGCAGACGTTCAGCACCCAGGCCCGCGGCCGCGGGCGGCGGTACACCGCGACCCCGAGCGCCAGCCCGGCCGCGGCCCCCACGAGCAGGCCGGCGAGCACGACGACCAGGTGCTCCAGCGACAGCCGGAGCAGGCGGTCGTAGTGGTTCAGGACGTAGCTGACGAAGCCGATGATCGCCTCCCGGGCCGGCACTCCTCGCACGACGGTGCACGCAACCTACCCGGAACCCTGTGATCTGCGCCGCATCACGCACCCGGGCCCGACGGCGACGCGGGGCCACGAATCGTTACGCATCGTCCGACCCGCTGGTCTCACGCGCTCCTTTACTCTCCGGTCATGCGGGCCGACGGCGTCTCGGGACCCGCCGGCCGGCGCCGGGAGCCGGGCGGCGGCGACGGCCCGTCGGCCGGACCGGCGGCGGGGGGACCCGAGGACGGCGGCGCCCCGGCGGCCGGTATCGACCTGGACACGCCCCGCTCCCCCGACGAGCTGGTCGCCGAGTACGACGAGGAACGCCCCGGCCGCCGGCTCTCCCCGCGTCTCGACCGGGTCGTCGTCGCGCTGTGCTTCGCGGTCTCGCTGTTCGTGCTGTGGCAGGTCTTCGCCCCGCTCCAGCGGGGCAACCAGTACTACCTGATCCTCTTCCTGGCGGCGGTGCTGCCACTGGTCTTCGTCTGCTACCGCCCGCGGAGCAGGCCGACGGGCGGGCGGGACGACCCCGGGGTGCTCGACTGGGCGCTGGCCGCGCTGGCGCTGCTCGTGGCGGCCTACCCCGTGGTGCCGGTCGGCGGGGAGCAGGTCGGCGGCGGGTTCGACGCGTTCCTCGACCGCCAGGGTTCGCTGAGCCCGGCGGACGTCGCCATGGGGGCGCTGCTGACGGTGCTGGTGCTGGAGGCGTGCCGACGCACGACCGGCCTCGTGCTGCCGCTGGTCTGCCTGGCGTTCTTCCTCTACGCCTACTACGGCGGCTTCCTGCCGGTCTCCTGGCCGATCAGCCACGCCGGGATCGACTTCAGCCAGATCATCAACGGCTTCTACAACGACCAGTCCGGCTTCTACGGCATCCCGCTGGACGTCTGCGCGACCTACATCGTGCTGTTCACGATCTACGGGGCGGTGCTGGACGCCACCGGCGCGGGCCGGTTCTTCATCGACCTCAGCTTCGCGACGTTCCGGCGGTCGCGCTCGGCGCCCGGCCGCACGGTGACGCTGTCGGGGTTCCTGCTGGGCACGGTGTCCGGTTCGGGCACCGCGACGGCCGTCAGCCTCGGCTCGGTGGCCTGGCCGATCCTGCGCCGCGCCGGCTACCCGCGGGAGAACGCCGGCGGGATGCTGGCGGCGGCCGGGATCGGGGCGATCCTGTCGCCGCCGACCCTCGGCGCCGCGGCGTTCATCATCGCCGAGTACGTCGGCGTGCCCTACCTGCAGGTGCTGCTGTGGGCGACGATCCCGACGGTCCTGTACTACGCCGGCATCATCCTGGCCGTGGAGATCGACGCCCGCCGGTTCGGCGCGCAGGCGGTCACCCTGGACACACCGCCCGCGCTGAAGCTGCTGCTGCGGTTCGGCTACCACCTGCTGTCGCTCGCGGTCATCGTGGTCTTCCTCGCGCTCGACATCGCGCCGTTCCGGGCCGTGGTCTACGCGACGCTCGTCGCCGCCGCGTTCGGACTGGTGGAGCGGGCCGTGTCCGGGCGGGAGCCGCTCGACCCCGACGCCGAACGGCAGCCGCTGCCCGCCGCCCTGCGCGGCTACGGGCTCGACCTGTACCGGGCGCTGGCCGTCGGGATCCGGTCGGTGCTGCCCGTCGCGTCGGTCTGCGCCGCCGCGGGCATCATCACCTCGGTCATCGTCAAGACCGGACTCGGCCAGAGCCTGGCCGACCTGCTGGTCGCGGCGGCGCGGGCGCTGGCGTCGAACCCGACCGCGGTGCTCGTGCTGACGGCGGTGTTCGCGGCCGTCGCCATCGCCGTGCTCGGGCTCGCGGTGCCGGTCACCGCGTCGTTCATCATCGCCTGGGTGATCATCGGGCCGGCGCTGCAGACGCTGGGCGCGAGCCCCGCCGAGACCGCGATGTTCATCTTCTACTACGCCGTGCTGTCCGAGGTGACGCCGCCGACGGCGCTGGCCGCCGTGGCCGCGGCCGCCGTCACCGGCGGCAACACGATCAGGACGATGTGGCAGGCCTGGAAGTACACGCTGCCGGCGTTCCTCGCCCCGCTCGCCTTCGTCATCACCGACAACGGGTCGCACCTGCTCATGCAGGGCGGCGTCTGGTCGATCGTCTGGACGACGGCGGTGTCGCTGGTCGCCGTGGCCGCGCTGGCCGCGGTGACCGGCGGCTGGCTCGCCGGTCCGGCGACGCCGGTGGAGCGGCTGCTGTGCGTGCCGGCCGCCGTGCTGCTGCTCTACCTGCAGCCCGTGTCGATCGCCGTCGGCCTCGCCTTCCTCGCCGCGGCGCTGGTCTCGAACCTGGTCACCCGACGCCGTGGTGCCCGAGCAGTGGAGGAGCCCTCATGACGTACCGATCCCGGTCGCTCGCGGCCGTCGCGCTGGCCTGCGCGGCCGTGCTCGCGCTGACCGCGTGCGGCGGGCGGCAGCAGCAGTCCGCGGCGCCCGCGCAGGGCGGCGCGCCGTCGTGCGACGCGACCGGCGGCCAGGTCACGATCGCGACGGGCAACTCCACGGGCGTCTACTACGTGCTCGGCGGCGGGCTCGCGAGCCTGCTCTCGGCCAACACCCCGCTCAAGGCGACGGCCGCCGAGACCGGGGCGTCGGTGCAGAACATCCAGCAGCTGGTGGCCGGCGAGTACGACATCGCCTTCTCGCTGGCCGACACGGCCGCCGACGCCGCCCGCGGCCAGGGCGCGTTCACCCAGCCCCAGGACGTCGCGGCGCTGGCCCGGATCTACTCCAACTACACCCACGTCGTCGTGCAGAAGGCGTCCGGGATCCGGTCGATGGCGGACTTCAAGGGCAAGCGGATCTCCACCGGATCGCCGAAGTCCGGCACCGAGGTGATCGCGAACCGGCTGCTGCAGGCCGCCGGGCTGGACCCGGAGAAGGACGTCGCGCCGCAGCGCCTCGAGCTGGGCAAGACCATCGACGCGATGAAGGACGGCTCCATCGACGGCTTCGTCTGGTCCGGCGGGCTGCCCACCGGCGGCGTGACCGACCTGTTCACCTCCGCGCGCGACCGGGTGGAGTTCGTCGACGTCAGCGGGCTGCTGCCGAAGCTCAAGGAGATCAACCCGGTGTACGCCGAGGGCACCGTGCCCGCCGCGGCCTACGGCACGCCCGCCGACGTGCGGACCGTCGTGGTCCCGAACCTCCTGCTGGTGCGCAAGGACTTCCCCGCCAACAACGCCTGCGCCGTCACCAAGCTGCTCTTCGACAAGAAGGCCGACCTGGAGAAGGTGCACCCCGCGGCGAAGGAGCTCGACCCGAAGGTCGCCGTCGACACCGCCCCGGTCGAGCTGGCGCCCGGCGCCCGCGCGGCCCTGACGCAGCTGGGCGCCGCGTAGCGGGCCCGCCGGTCAGCGGGGGCGGAGCTTCGCGTGCCGGTTGACGTCCTTGTAGAGCAGGTACCGGAACCGGCCCGGGCCACCGGCGTAGCAGGCCTGCGGGCAGAACGCCCGCAGCCACAGGAAGTCGCCCTCCTGCACCTCGACCCAGTCCTCGTTGAGCCGGTAGACGGCCTTGCCCTCGAGGACGTACAGGCCGTGCTCCATGACGTGGGTCTCGGCGAACGGGATCACGGCGCCGGGCTCGAAGGTGACGATGTTGACGTGCATGTCGTGGCGGAGGTCGGCCGGATCGACGAACCGGGTCGTCCGCCACCGGCCGTCCGTGCCCGGCATGGGGACGGCCTCGACGGCGCGCTCGTGCGCCACGAACGCCGCGGGCGCGTCGAGGCCGGCGACGGGCTCGTAGGCCTTCCGGATCCAGTGGAAGTGCGCGGGCTCCCCGCCCTCGTTGCGGACCGACCACGCCACGCCCGGCGGGACGAAGGCGTAGCCGCCCGGGCCGAGCCCGTGCTCGCCGCCGTCGAGCGTGATCCGCAGCGCCCCCGCGGTGACGAAGAGGACCGCCTCGGCCTCCGGGTCGGGTTCGGGGCGCTCGCTGCCCCCGCCGGGCGCGACCTCGACCATGTACTGGGAGAAGGTCTCGGCGAAGCCGCTCAGGGGGCGGGCCAGCACCCAGAGCCGGGTGTCGTCCCAGAACGGCAGGAAGCTGGTCACGATGTCGGAGTTGGTGCCGCGCGGGATCACCGCGTAGGCCTCCCGGAACATCGCCCGGTCGGTCAGCAGCTGGGTCTGCGGCGGCAGCCCTCCGGTCGGTGACCAGTACGTGGCCATCACGCCTCTCCTCGGCTGATCAACGTCCCCCGCGGCTCGTCGCCGGTGATCCGGCGGCCGCGCAGCCACGTGCTGCGCACGACGCCGGCCAGCGCGCGCTCGGCGTACGGGGTGACGGGGTTGCGGTGGTGCAGCCGCCGCGGGTCGACGACGAACGCGTCGTCGGGCGCGAACACGGCGAAGTCGGCGTGGTAGCCGCGGTCGATGCGACCCTTGTGCTGCAGCCGGGCGATCTCCGCGGGACGCTGCGCCATCCACCGGACCACATCGACCAGCGTGTGGCCGCGCAGCCGGGCCTCGGTCCAGACGGCCGGAAGCCCGATCTGCAGCGACGAGATCCCGCCCCACGCGGGGCCGAACTCGCCCACGTCCAGCCGCTTGAGCTCGGCGGTGCACGGCGAGTGGTCCGAGACGATGCAGTCGACGTCACCGCGACGCAGCGCCGCCCACAGCTCCTCGCGGTTGCCGATCTCGCGGATCGGCGGGCAGCACTTGAACTGCGTCGCCCCGTCGGCGATCGCCTCGGCCTCGAAGACGAGGTAGTGCGGGCAGGTCTCGACGGTCATGCGGACACCCTCGCGCCGCGCCGTCCGCAGCATCGGCACGGCGTCGGAGCTGGACAGGTGCAGCAGGTGCACCGACGCCCCGGTGTGCCGGGCCGCTTCGATCAGGTGCGCGATCGCGATGTTCTCCGACCCGCGCGGCCGCGATGCGAGGAACTCGGCGTACTGGCGGCCGTGCGGCGCGGGGGCCCGCTCGATCGCCGTCGAGTCCTCGGCGTGGACGATCATCTTGGCCCCGTAGGAGGCCAGCACGCCCAGGTACTCCTCGAGCTGCTCGGCCGACAGCGGCGGGAACTCCTCGACGCCGGAGTCGGTCATGAAGCACTTGAACCCGAAGACGCCCGCGTCGTGCAGGCCGCGCAGGTCGCCGATGTTGCCGGGCACCGCACCGCCCCAGAACCCGACGTCGACGTGCGCGGACTCCCGCGCACACTTCCGCTTGATCTCCAGCCCGTCGACGGTGGTCGTCGGCGGGATGCTGTTGAGCGGCATGTCGACGATCGTGGTGACACCGCCGGCCGCCGCGGCCCGGGTGGCCGTCGCGAAGCCCTCCCACTCGGTGCGGCCGGGCTCGTTGACGTGCACGTGGGTGTCGACGAGGCCGGGCAGCAGCACCTCGTCGTCGGCCAGGTCGACGGTCTCGGCGCCCTCCAGCCGCGACTCCAGCGGCTCGACCGCCACCACCACACCGTCGCGGACACCGATGCAGCGGGGCACCTCGCCGGCCCGGGTGATCACCCGCTTCCCGCGGAACACCAGGTCGAGGTCGGTCACCGCTGCCCCCGGTACGCGCGCCAGCCGCCGGCGTCGGAGATGTCGGTCAGCCCGGTCCCGGCCTCGTGGGCGACCGCGCGGAGCACCACGGCCACCGCGCTGCTGCCGTCCTCCATCTCGACCACGCTGAGCTCCAGCTCCGGCGGCTCCGCCGGGATGAACCGGTCCCGGATCACGTCCAGCGGCACGTCGTACAGCTCGCCGGGCACGGCCACCCCGCCCTCGGCGACCGGCCACAGCCCGGGGAACTCGTCGCGGACCGAGAAGAACCGGTAGCGCGGCGCGGTGCGGGCCTCCCCGAGGAACGGCAGACCCTCGATGCTGTGGTGCACCTCGCCCCCGCGCATGCCCCCGCCGTTGACGAACAGCGGCACCGAGACCGTCATCGCACTCCCTCGCTGCGCTCGGTCGGCAATGCCGGTCCGCGCGGTGACACCGGTTCGCTCGCGAGCTCGCTCACTGCACTCCCCCCAGTCGGTCGTGGGCCAGCCTCCTGGCCAGTTGCTCCAGCAGCGGCCCGGCCTCGGCCAGGCAGCGCCGCACGTCGGGCTCGATGTCGGTCAGGGCGTAGGCGGCCGCGATGCCGGCGCCCCGCAGCCGGTCCGGGGACAGCGCCAGCCGGCCGGCGACGGCCACCACCGGCACCCCCGCCCTCCCGGCGG